>CALVZL010000016.1 GCA_944372525.1 uncultured Clostridia bacterium | reverse complement strand
TGCGTTGAGAATCGGGACGGCGGTGGTTCCTGATTTGTTTATTTAGTAAAACATAATTTGACGTCAAACAGGCAGAAAGACATAAATTAAACCCATAATATTGTTATGTTATTTTTTCAAATACTATAATTCGCAGATTTTACCCTCCACAAAAATAGTGTCCATAAAGATATGTCACAGCTCTTTTATAAGATAATTTTTTCATAATGATTTCTCCTTATTGATTTTTTCTATCGCTAATTTATTTTACACATTATGATTTCTATGCCAGCTGTTGGATAATAAAAAACTACGTCTCCAATTTCAATTTTTGTTACAACTGCCGCAACACCAGTTGTAGTATCATACATTATTATTGCATAGTATCCATTATAATTGCCATAATATTCTAAATTTAGATTTTCATATTTTAATTTTGTTAAATTGCTATATTCTTGCTTGATTAGATGCGCTATCTGTGGAGACAAAAAAGGTATTGAAAGCGAGTCGTTTTTGTTTACTATCTGAGCCATAGCGACTAAATCTTTTCGAGAAACTTCTCCCATATTAAATCTTTCCTGCAAGCTAAAAAAAGTAAAGGATGGTATTCCCTCTAATATCTTAATAGAATCCATATCTCTTTTCGCATCAGAACAAATTGAATCTATTACTGTTTTATCCTTTTCATTTTCTATTTCACCAATACTATTTTCTAGTATATAATTTAAATTGATATATCCAACCTCGTCATACAAATTATTTGCCAACTTGGTCTCCTGATACAAATTAAGCTCTTGGATTGCAGTATTTTTATATTCAACAAGTTCATCATTCCCTGCAGGTTTTTCCTCTATAGAAGGAATTGCTGAACAAGCTGATAGAAAACAAACAATCAATAAGCTAAATAATGCTACTAATTTTTTTTTCATAATATCACCTCCATTCCATCTTGTTGCAAATTGCTTTATTGTATATTCTCCTACGATGCTCCGTTAATCCCATAGACAAACGTCATTTCCCGATCCGCAGGCATACAAAACACCGGGGCTGCCAACATGATGCTCATTATAAGTGCTGCAAATTTCTTCATGGCTTCGCCTCTTTTGACTATCTCTATATACTAGTTTGACTATATTATATCATGGATCTATAATAATTGCAAGAGTTGACTTTTAGTATGTATTACACTTTCAGAGTTATGTTTCGTTCAAATAAACCACTTTGGCACCGTGGCGTGTACTTGCCACAGACGAGTGCGGCGGCGCAGAGCTGTCCCAGCTGCGCCGATTAGGCAACGACTGCCGCTTTTTCCGCAGAACAATGTTTTCTCATGTTTATTCTCCATCAAAGAGCGTATCCGTTGCCGTCACGTTATTCGTGCGCCCAAATGTCTCTTCAATTTTTAGTTTTGAATATAAAATACTTGTTTTTTATTGTCAGCGATGCGTAACGGTTATTTCTAATCCTCGCTTATAATCAGCCTCTGATTATATCAGCCTTAACACGAAAAGCTAAAATTCTCGATTATAACATAACGATTCCCGCCCATGGCAACTTACGTCACGGGCGGGAATCGTTATATCGGGATTTCATACGCTTTCATTGATGAGATCAAAATGTGCCGATTTTTCCTTGATTTCCACTACCATATGCTGTGTAGGATGCGGCCGCGGATGTTTCAGTTCCTCCACAGCATTGGGAGCGTCATACGTCGGCAGACTTAAACTTCGTTTTATTTCCACAATGTACGCAGTATACACCTTAAAACCGTAATTCTCTTCTATATATTGTTGTATCATCTTATGGGTCGCTTTTCCCTTCGGTTTGCGCGCTTCCGCTTTCTTTTCCACTTCTTTCAAAGAGAGCTGACACTCCACTTCACCGAACTCTATATCAACGTTGATATGACTATCCGATTTTTTGGAAAGGAAAGCCAACGTCTCAACATTAGTCGTTTTCCGCTATATATCCGAATTGTCGCACAGATGTCGATAGTTCAAATCCTGTTTTTCTGATAAATTACGAAAAAACAGCCATAAAATATTATCTTTACTTAACTTTGCATCAATGCTCGTTTTCGCCGCTAAAACAGCAAAAAAGCCACGAAAAACAATACGTTTTTCGTGGCTTTTTTGTCTTGCAGCCTTTTCGTCTGCAATCATGGAGCTACTGGCCGGACTTGAACCGGCGACCTGCTGATTACGAATCAGCTGCTCTACCGACTGAGCCACAGTAGCAGTTGTTTTGCGGCAAAATCCCCCTTCGCCGCTTCAGATCCTGTATCATTATAAAAAAAGACGAGGAAAAAAGCAAGCGATTTTACACGGAATTTTATATTTTTTTTCTGCCCGGAACAAAGAGGCGGACCTGCTTCGAAAGAACTTCCAGCACCACACTCCCGCGCGTTCCTTCTTCGCCGTCAAAATCCCAAACGACATTTCCGCCCGTCCCGATCTCAAACCGTTTTCCTCTCATGTAGACGATATCTCGCTTGCGCACCCTGCACCCAAACAAAAACAGCGATGCAACCGAAAAATATTTTCCCAGTTTCTGCAAAAAATTAGGGCGGCTCACCTGTTTGATCACGACAAGCTCCAACTCGCCGTCCCGCATGCTTCCGCTCCGATTGATGGGAAATCCGGCGACCGAGCGTCCGTTGAGTACGAAAATAAGAACCGCATCCGTCTCCAACCGTTGGGTTCCGCAGACGATCCTGAGCGGAAACACGGGCAATTTCATATGATGGCGGACGCCTTCAAAGGCATATGCCAACGCGCCGAACGTGCGTTTACTGTATTGCGGCGTCTGATATGTCGCGCTTGTAAACGCACCGGCGCCCGCGATATACATTGCGTAACGGTCTTCTCCGACGCGAATGCAGTCAAGCCGCTCCGATCTCCCTTTCAGAACGACGCGCAACGCGCCGCGCACGGAACGCGGAATCCCGAGCGAACGCGCAACGTCGTTAACTGTCCCCGTCGGAAGATATCCGAGTTGCACATTCGTTCCCTCCGCACCGTGCAATACATTGTTGAACGTACCGTCGCCTCCGGAAAAGACGATCGCATCGTATTGCGACGCCCCTTCACGCACCTTTTGTTCCAAATCTTTCGCGTCTCGGGTTCCGCAGATCGTGACCTCGTCGTATTTCTTTTTCAGTCTCCTGCCGACATATCGAAGTTTGTGCGTGACCGTGCCTCTTCCGCCGTTCGGATTATAGAGAAACAGGCATTTCATATTGTTTCCTTCCTTCTCCGACGCAGAAGATCGCCCGCGCGCAGAGGCAATTCACAGGAAAAAGAATAATGTTCCTGTACTTTCAGGGCATCCGTGCAGCGTTCATCCGCACCGTCCCGCAAATCCGCGACACGAACCTCTTTCCCGAACATCTCCCCGGGAGAGAGCACCTCCAGCGTCTCGCCTTCGAAAAAGCGGTTACGCATTTCTACCGTCACCCGTCTGTCCGAACAAGAGAGCACGTTGGCAATATATTCGCAGCTTCCGCGCGTCTGCGAATTTTCATAACTGACCGTATCGCCCCTTCTCCCGAACGCATACGCCGTCGTGTATTCCCGATGTGCCGCGCAGGACAGCTCACCCTGCATTGCTTTCCGATCGCCTCCGTTCAAAATCCGCCGATAGGCGTTGATGACCGTCGCGAGATAGTATTCGCTCTTCATCCTGCCTTCGATTTTGAAGGAACAAATCCCCGCCTCCGCCATCTCGCGAAGATATCCGCTCATGTTCAGATCTTTGCTGTTGAGCAAATAACTTCCCCTTTCATCCTCTTCCAGATCCAGCCATTCTCCACTCTCCCGCTCCGCGGACTGAATGCGGTAATTCCAGCGGCATGCCTGCACGCAGGCTCCGCGGTTGGAAGAACGTCCGTCGAGATAATCGGAGAGAAGACATCTTCCGCTATACGAAATACACATGGCGCCGTGTACGAATGCCTCCAGCTCCAAAGTCGGATTTTCCGCATGGATGCGCGCGATCTCGCTCAAAGAGAGCTCCCGTGCAAGCACGACGCGGCGGGCGCCCAATTCCTGCCACATTGCCGCCGCCTCCGCGTTCAGCGTATTCGCCTGTGTGGAAATATGCACCGCAAGACGGGGCGCGACCCGTCTGCAGAGGCGCAAAACGCCCAGATCGGAAAGAATGACGGCATCCGCGCCCGCGTCCTCGAGAAAACAGAGATATTCGCCGAGCGCGCCGAAGTCATCGTTTTTTGCAAAGACATTGACGGTGACATAGACTTTCTTTCCACGCCCGTGCGCATACGTCAACGCCTCCGACAGCTCCTCGCGCGTGAAATTATCCGCAAACGAGCGCAGAGAAAATGCCTTCCCGCCCAGATAGACGGCATCCGCACCGAAATATACGGCAAGTTTGAGTTTTTGAAGATTGCCCGCGGGAGCGAGCAGTTCACAGCCGTTCACATGTGCTCCTTGTCCGCCGCCCCGCTCAGAGGCGCGTACTGACCGCCAATCCTTCGCCGATTGGAAGAATTTCCGTCGACAGCTCGGGATCGGCTTGCAGCAGGCGGAGATATTCCTGAATATGTGCGGCGAGCATCCTGCGCTTCGAAGGAATCGGAGCCGCGCCGCTTCCCCAGCCGAAGAGCAGAACGTCGTCGGAAAAGAGAACGCCGCCCCGCCGGAGCAGGCGTTTCAGATCGGGCAGATACCGCCTGTACTGAGCTTTGGGTCCGTCCAAAAAGATCAGCCCGTACTCTCCCCCGAGCAGAGGAAGGATCTCCCCCGCGTCGCCCTCATACAGCACCGCGCGTTCGGACAATCCGAAACGCTCAAAGTTCTCTCTCGCGCGCGCCGCGCGGAGCGGGTCCGCCTCGATCGCGGTCAGTTCCGCCGCGGAGAAGAGCAGCAAGGCACAGGAGGTCAGCCCCTCACCCGCCCCGATTTCCAAAATCCTTGCGGGCGGTTCTCGTTCAATGTGCTCAAGCAGGCATTCCAGCGTTTCGTCCGTTGCCGTCGGATCGCGCCCCGCTTTCGCCCGCTCCCTCAGCGCGAGCAGCCGCTCGTCCAATCTCTTCACCCGCAACAATTCCGCCATTCCCGCCTCAGTCCCAATCATCGTCGGGCTGCCGCTGCGCTTCCCGATCGAAATGTCTGCCCAGAATGCGCTGCACCACGGGCAAAGAAGAGGTCAGCACCGCATCGGGAAGCGGCAGATCGTCACGCAGGAACAGCCGTGAAAAAACAGCTTCCAGCACCTCGATCTGCGGCCGATAGAGCTCGACATCATGATTGTCGGCACGGAAATCCGCATATTCTTTGCGCGCCTCCGCGTATTCCTCCCGATCGAGAAGAATCAGAATGTGAAAATATGCCGTCCGATAGCGCCATGCATAGCCGCCGTTGTGGCGAATGGCCGCGATCATGTCCGCCGCCTTATCCAGATCATCCAGTGCCATTGCGGCATTCAGGCGCATCTGCAGGGAATCCAGACGCATCAGCGGATAAAAGATCAGATGGCTGTCGGCGGTTCGTTCGGCAATTTCGCGCGCGCGCTCGTAATCTTTTGCCCCGACCGCAGCCAAAAAGGAGGAAACGCGGCGCTTCTGATAGACGAAAAAGAGGGCGAAATACAGCGCGATCACCGCCGCCGCAAGCGCAACAACACCCGAAACAATCCTGCCGTCCGCGAAGAAATAGATCCCCACGCCGAGAAGTCCCGCCGTTGCCAACCAAAGACCGCATACAAACACAATCCATAGACCGTTCTTTTTCATCTCTTTCTCCACCTATTTCGTAAAAACCGCGCAGGGCGGTCCGCTCTCACAGCTGCTGAATGACGGGAATGATCATCGGCGACTGCCTGGTCTTCTTGAACAGATAATTCTTCATCGCACGGCGGATCGCCGCGGCCAATTCTTCCCTGCCTGTCTTGGCACCCGCGCTCTCGATCGTCTTTTCCACGACGTCCTTCAGCGCGCGCAGATCATCGCGCCCGTCGGAAAGCACAAACCCATAGCTCTCTATAATCGGTTCTCCGAGCAAAACGCCGTCGGAGAGCGCAAAGCTCACGACAAAGACGCCCTCGCTCGACATTCTGAGCCTGTCCTTCATGACCTCGCTCGTCCCGTAGTCCTCGAATCCCTCTCCGTCGATGAGCCGTGCGCCCGCAGGAAAATTCTCGCCGCGGCGAAGCGCCTCATCCGTCACTTCCGCACAGGATCCGATATCCGGAATCAAGATGCGGGATGCGGACATCCCCATCTCCTCCGCCAACAGAGCATGCCGTTTGAGATGACGGTATTCTCCGTGAACGGGGATGAAAAATTTCGGTTGCAACAGAGCATGCATGATCTTGTGCTCTTCCTGGCAGGCATGCCCCGAAACATGGATCTTTTCCAGAGATTCGTACACGACTTCTGCGCCCTTTTTATAGAGATTGTTGATGACGCGGTAGATCATGCGCTCGTTGCCCGGGATGGGGCTTGCGGAAATGATGATCGTATCGTTGGAACCGATCGTCACCTTATTGAATTCCCCTGCCGCCATGCGGGTCAGCGCACTCATCGGCTCTCCCTGCGAGCCCGTGGAAACAATGACGATCTCCCGATCGAAATAGTTCTTCGCCTTTTCCACGTCGACGAGCACTCCCTCCGGAATGATCAGCTCTCCGATCTTGAGCGCCGCCTCCACGACGTTGAACATACTCCGTCCGGAGAGCGCGACTCTCCGACGGTATTTGACGGCAATGTCGATAATCTGCTGCAGTCTGTGGACATTGGACGCAAAGGTAGCGATAATCAGCCTTCGGTCCGCATTTTCTGCAAAGAGATGCTCCAGCGTCGTCCCGACGACTTTTTCGCTCATTGTATATCCGGGGCGTTCGATGTTGGTCGACTCACCCAAATACAACAGCACGCCGCGCTTGCCGTATTCGGCGATCTCCGCAAGATCGATCGGCTTCCCCGCCACGGGAGTGAGATCGATCTTAAAGTCCCCGCTGTGGAAGATGATGCCGTACGGCGTCTCAATAGCAAGCGCGAGCGCGCCGGCGATCGAATGATTGACATTGACGAAATTGACCGCAAAACACCCCGCCTTGACCCGATCTTTCGGCGCAACAGTCAGCTCGGTCAGTCCGTTGAGACGATGCTCCCGCAGCTTGTTGTCCATGAGCGCAAGTGTGAGTTTCGTTCCGTAGATCGGCGTATTCGGATTGATCTCCTTCATGAGATAGGGAACGCCGCCGATATGATCTTCGTGCCCGTGCGTTAAAAAGACGCCGCGGATCTTGTTTTTGTTTTTGACCAGATAGGTGATGTCCGGAAAGACCAAATCGATCCCCGGCATCTCCTCCGTGGGGAAAATGATCCCGGCGTCGATGACGATGATGTCGCTGCCGTATTCGATCGCCGTCATGTTCTTCCCGATCTCGCCCACGCCGCCGAAGAAAAGAATTCTGACCGGTTTCTTTTTTCCGCGTTTTTCCTGCGTCGTCTCCGCCGCGGCCCGCTTGTTTTTTCCCTCTTCCGCAGACGATCTTTTCCCTTTTCCCTGCAATTTCGCAGACCGCTGTGCCCGCGGCTCCTCTTTGAGCCCGTCGCTCGCCTCCGGAATCTTTGTTCCCTTTCCCTTTGCCCGGGAATTTCTGTGCGGCTGATGCGCCTCCGCCATCGCTTCGCGGGAAAACGCCTTATCTCCGCCGCGCTTCCCTCTGTTTTCCTTCAGAGTTCCCTTCTCGGAAGCCGCAGACTCTCCCGCCGCCTTTTTCGCCTGCTCTCGGTTATATGCCTCAATTCCGTTGAGGATCGCAAGCTCGATCGCATTTTTTGCCTCCGTGTGAGTTCCGTCCTTCTTCTCTTTTTTTCTGTTCTCCAAAAAGCACTCCTTCTTTTTCCGCAAGACCACGACAAAACAGAGAGCCGCAGCTCTCTTTCGCCATCCGATGCGGACAACAAATTTTCATTTTATCTTTTAAACCGATCTACCCGAACAGGGCGCGGTTTTCCGTTCTAAATAAGATATGACCGTTCTTTTTCTTTATTTTACACCAAATTGCAGAAAAAGTAAATATTTTTTTTCTCTTTTTTATCCGTTCCGCCCCTTTTTTTCCGCTTTTTCAGAAAAAAAGAGAAAAATGCTTGCAAATTCGGCAGGTAATGTATATAATAATGTTATGGTTGTATATAGTTTGGTATATACTGCATAATTTAATATTTCGGAGGAAATATATGCGCGTTTACAATTTTTCTGCAGGGCCTTCCATGCTGCCGGAGAGCGTTCTCGCCGCTGCACAGCGGGAATTTTTGGATTTTTCGGGAACGGGAATGTCCGTTACCGAGATCTCGCACCGCAATCCGAAATTCGAAGAAATCGTTTCAGAGGGCGAAGCATTGCTTCGGAACTTGCTCCGCATTCCCGATGACTACGCCGTGATCTTCGTGCAGGGCGGTGCAAGCACGCAATTTGCCGCCGTTCCCCTGAATCTCATGCACAAAAAAAAGGCGGACTATCTCGTCACGGGGAATTTTGCCAAGAAAGCATATCAGGAAGGATTGCTCTACGGCGACGCGGCAAAAATTGCCTCTTCCGAAGACAGAAACTATACTTATATTCCCGATCCGGACGCTGTTCCCTACCGAAACGGAACAGACTACGTTCACATCTGCTCGAACAACACCATCTTCGGCACTCGTTATACAAAATTTCCGCAGACGGAGGCACCTCTCGTTGCCGACATGTCCTCCGATCTTCTTTCCCGTGTCATCGACGTGAGCAAATTCGGCGTCATCTATGCCGGCGCGCAAAAAAATCTTGCACCCGCAGGGGTCACCATCGTCATCGCAAAGCGTTCGCTGATCTCGGACCCCCTTCCCGTCTGTCCCACAATGCTGCGCTGGAAAGTGCAGGACGAAAACAAGAGCCTCTACAATACGCCGCCCTGCTTTTCCATCTACATGGCGGTGCTTGTTCTTCGCGAACTTGCCGCAAAAGGCGGAATTGAAGCGATCGAGCAGATCAACGAATACAAGGCTTCTTTGCTCTATGACCTGATCGACAACTCTTCTTTCTACCGCAACGAAGTATGCAAAAAGGATCGTTCGATTATGAACGTCCCCTTTACGACCCCTTCCAAAGAGCTGGACGCCGCCTTCCTCAAGGGCGCAGAAGCACGCGGACTCGTTTCGCTCAAAGGACACCGACTCGTCGGCGGCATGCGCGCCTCTGTCTATAACGCCATGCCGATCGAAGGCGTGCAGGCACTTGCGGCATATATGAAAACCTTTGAAAAGGAGCATTGTCATGAAAATTTTGAAACTTAACGAAATCAGCCCCGTCGCCGATCCCGTACTTCGCGAATACGAATATTCCGCCGCCGTCAGCGATCCCGACGGGATCATCCTTCGTTCCTTTTCCATGCACGGCTACGACTTTTCCGACAACCTGCTTGCCGTCGCTCGCGCGGGCGCGGGCGTCAACAACATTCCCGTGGAAGAATGCACGAAACAGGGAATCGTCGTGTTCAATACTCCGGGTGCAAATGCCAACGCCGTAAAAGAACTCGTGCTCTGCGAGCTCTTTCTGGGCGGAAGAAAGATCATTGAGGGCGCAAATTGGGTACAGACGCTCGGCAGCGAAGAAAATCTTTCCAAACGCATCGAACAGGGAAAGAGCAAATTTTCGGGCAGCGAAATTTTCGGAAAAGCGCTCGGCGTCATCGGGCTCGGCGCGATCGGAACGGCGGTTGCCAACGCTGCAACGGGCCTCGGCATGAAGGTCGTAGGATACGACCCTTATTTCTCC
Source organism: uncultured Clostridia bacterium (assembly GCA_944372525.1). GTDB lineage: Bacteria > Bacillota > Clostridia > Christensenellales > Borkfalkiaceae > Gallimonas. Next base: position 33,180 of record CALVZL010000016.1, on the reverse strand, counting down.
GTCAAAAATGCTCTGCTTTTGGACAGCCGCGTGCATATCGTTCCCTCGCTTGAAGAACTTTACGCTCTTTCCGATTTTATCACGCTCCATCTCCCCTTTACGGAAGAGACAAGAAACCTCATCGGTTCCGCCGCCCTCTCCGCATGCAAACAGGGCGTCGTCCTGATCAATAACGCACGGGGCGAACTCGTAGACAGCGAAGCGCTTCTCGAAAGCGTTGCCTGCGGGAAAGTGGCACGCTATCTGACGGATTTTCCCGATCCCCGTTTCCTCGGCAAGGAAAATATCATCTGCGTTCCCCATCTCGGCGCAAGCACGCCCGAAGCAGAGGACAACTGCGCTCTGATGGCGGCAAAACAGCTTGCAGATTATCTCGAAAACGGCAATATTGCGAACAGCGTGAATTATCCAGCCATGAGCATGCCGAGACGAAGCGTCTGCCGCGTCTGTGTTCACCATAAAAACGTAAAAGAAATTCTCTCGAAAATTCTTTCCGCCGTCTCTTCGCGCGGGATCAACATTGCGCACATGCAGGATCTGAGCAAAGGCGACTATGCCTATCTTTTGCTTGATCTCGACGAAAGACCGAACGTCGAATGCGCCGACGCACTGCGCGCCATTCCGGGCGTCATCCGCGTACGAGTTCTCTGAGACGAAACGCATCGAATGTCTTCTGATTTTGCCTTTTTCCCGATCCCCGCGGATTTTTTCCGCGGGGATCGGCACTCCGCGTTTTTCTGCCTGACCGCGGAATCTCGATTTCCCGCTTCCGCTTTGTTGCGGAAAAACGTTCGTCCCTCTGCGCATTTTCAGATCCTCTCGGCTCACAATCCGTTGCTTTGCAGGGCAGCCTCGAACGCTTGATCCGATCCCCCGCCCGCCTTTCTCAAGCCCGTCATGATTTGCTCCGCAAGAAAACTCTTCCGAATCCGACAAAAAAAGAGCAGAGAGGTTCCAATCTCTGCTCTTTTTCTATCAAATCTCCCCGCTTCGCCGCACGTTTTGATCGATCCGTCGGCATACCCGTCCGAACCACACCGGATCTCCCAAAAAGCAGCTCCCCGCAAGATCAAATCTTCCGACGAAGCTCCTCCAAAAGATCCCATGCTTGTTTGCTCAAACCGCGAAGCGTCCCCGCCTGAAAAGGATCCGGCAGCCCCGCCCGGCCGACGAGCGCGCCAAAGGGAAGCGAGCCTCCGGTTCGCGCAAAACGCTTGTATTCCGCCAGTGCCTTCTCGGCATCCTCCCGCGATCTCAGCAGAAATCCGAGCGCGACCGTCTGCGCAAGACAATAATCGATGTAATAGAAAGGACATTGGAAGATATGACCCTGGTACTGCCAACGCGTTCCCTCTTCCAGATAGGGGATCCCGCAATAAGTAAGATAGGGCCGATATTTTTCTTCCAGCGAGAGATACGCCTTGTTTCGCTCCTTCGGCGTCATAGAGGGATTCTCATAGACGATATGCTGAAATTCATCTACAATACAACCGTACGGAAGGAAAGAGAGGGCGTCTGCCAGATGTTTGAACCGATATTCCTGCGCTTTCCCGGGAAAAAACTTTTCCATGTACGGCCAAGCCAAGAATTCCATGCTCATCGAATGGCATTCCGCCGTCTCCATTCCGCCGATGCCGACCTCGAAATCCGTGCCGGCTTCCGCACAGGCATGCATGGCAAAGGCATGCCCGAATTCATGCGTAAAGACATCGATGTCCCCCGTCGTCCCGTTGAAATTTGCAAAGATAAATTCCCGGCGGTATGCGGGGAAGCTCTCGCAAAATCCCCCTCCGCACTTTCCTTCGCGCGGCAAAACGTCGAAGGATTCTTCTTCCCTCATCGTTCGGTAATATGCCCCGATCTCCCCGTCCATTTTATCGTACATCTCTTCCGCCGCCGCAAACGCAGCTTCCGCTGACAGAGAGAAGGAGGGATTTCCCTTCCTTAAATAGACCTCATTGTCTGAAAAACGAAAGACGTCCAGCCCGAATTCTTGTCTCAGCGCCTCCTTCAGTCTGCAAACGACAGGGACAACGTCCTGCAAAACGTTTGCCCGAAAGCGCGCCGTCATCGCACTGTCGTAATCCGTCCGGTTCATGCGGCAGTATCCAAGCGGAATGAAATTTTTATATCCCAACTTCCGCGCAATGCGTGTACGAACGGAAACCAATCTGTCGTATAATTCGTCCAGTTCTTCCGACCGTTCCCGCAGGCCCTTTCCGATTGCCTTTGCCGCGGCGAATCGCACCGAAGGATCTCCGTCTTGCAATTTCCCGCTCAAAAGCGGAAGCGGGATCCGCCTTCCCTCCCAAGGAAACAGGAGTCCGGACATGAGCTCGGAATACTTCGTGACGAGCGCATTCTCCTCTTGTTTGTCCTCGATGCACTCGTCCGAATGCGTTTTGACCGCCGCCTCGAACTTAGAAAACAACACCCTTCCGAGTTTTGCTTCCAACCCTTTGCGGAAAGGCGACGAGAGCATGAGCCGACAATACCGATGATAAGAAGCGCTTATGACAGGGCTCATCCTATCGTAATAATCTGTTTCGTTTTTATAAAAAGCATCCCGCGTATCGAGCGAGAATCGGCAAAAAGCAAGCGCCACCGCCGTTGCATAATTTTTTTGCGCGACGATGAGCTCTTCCCTCGCACGGATCACATCCTCCGCGCTCTCCGCTCCCTCTGCGGCATGAAAAAAGACGCGAAACGCCTCCTCGATCTCCTCTTTTTCAACGCGCCTGTAGGGCAGCTCCCGAAAAGGAACCTTTGTTTCCATATATCCTCCCGATAGCGATTCTTTGGGGGGAATTATAATACAACGTCCGCCGCATGTCAACGGAAGAAGCGCGAACGGCATTAAAATTTTTTTCGGATCAGCTGTTTTTGTTTGAATCGGGTACAGTTAAAGACAGCACCCGCAACAAGGCAGATCATCATCCAGTACAGCCACAGAAAAAAGACAATCACGGCGGAAAGCGCGCCGTATAACTTACTCTTGTCTCCGAACATAAGATAGACGGAAAAAGCGACGCTGGCGATCAGCCACGCGGCTGCGGTGATCAAACTCCCCAAAAACGTATCAGAGGGACGGGTACGGTAAGGACAAAGATAAGCGTTCAGCATCCACGCAGCAAAGATTCCGAACACAAAAACAAGCAAATAGACGACAAAACAATAGATCGGCGCGGAAAGTTTGCGCAGCCACAGGCTCGCGCCCAACACGATCCCTCCCGCCGCCGCAAAAAAAAGCATCTGACACAGGGTAATCGCTGCCGCCGAAAGGCGCACCTTCCATCCGTGCTTCTTTCTCCGCTCTCCGTAGATGATTTCTCCGATCCTCCTCAGGTGATAAAAGAACCCCGTGCTCGACCACAGGGTAGCGCCGATCAGAAAGAGGCTTGCCCCCGTTGCCGCCCCTTCCACATGATCGTGAACAAAGTGAAGCAGCTCCTTTGCCCAATCAAAGATCTGCAACGCAAAGACCGCTTCCGCGGGAAGATTTCTGCCAAAAAGCAGTACGAGCCAAAAAAAGAACGGAACGAGGGACATGATGAGAAAAAAGACGAGCGCACCCGCGACCGTCGTATATCGATATTCCGCCAACGTCGAAAAAATCTTTCTGATCCGATCGAACAGCCCGCAGATCTCCCTTCGCTTAGTCATCCGAAACAGTATGTGCATATCCCTGAAAAACACACCCTTCTCTCAGGAAACGACCGGCATTTCCACAAACCAACGCAGCCCCTCTTCTTCGAAATAGAGAAATTTTTCCTGTCCTCCGATCATGCAGCGATAGCGCACAGGCAAAATCGCTTCCACGCGGGCGGCTGCGCGCCCGAACGAGAGCACGCGATCGATAAAAAATGTGCGGCCGTCCTCCAGACGAAGAGAGAGCGGCATCATGCCGCCCTCTCTCAAAAACCGCACCGTCACTTCGACACAGACTTTTTGATAGCGCATACCTCCAGTTTGCGCCCTTTGCCTCTTTTGATTCGTTTACAAAACTGTCTTCCATTCTCCCCATGCGCCGCTTGAATAATTCCGGATGCGGATCGCGCAATCGCTGCGCGCAGAAAAAGCGATCTGTGTACAGTTATATCCCATGTCCATGTGATTTGAGACAAGAAATAACCAGTCGCAATTGCCTTCGTCCGGATTTGATTCGGAAAAAGGTACGTTCGAACAAACATTCCAATCGTCGCCATGAACATAATAAAAACCCGTATCGAGCAACTCATCGGCATTGATTCCGCTATATGCGCTGTCGTCGAGCGGCATCTGCCGCTTGTTCTCAACCAAGCCCAGCCCCAGCGTCGCCGCGGTAAGATATACGGCTCCGCTCTGTCCGTTGAAGGAAGTCACAATGTTCTGAGGCTTTCCTATCAGATCGTCGTAGCTTCCCGTAATTGCCACTGTCGCAAGTCCCAGGTCGTTTTTCCCGATCGTCACGTCTCCCGTCAAACCGTTCACCGACGTCACCGCCGAACCGCCTCCAACCGCACTGAGAGAATATGTCCCCTGCTGATTTACTACAATCGCCTTTCCCGCATCGCCTGCGGAAGGCACCGGCACAGGCTGATTCGTGAGGTCTTCATAGTCGCCCGTGATCGCCACCGTCGCAAGTCCCAGATCGTTTTTCCCGATCGTCACGTCTCCCGTCAGACCGTTCACCGACGTCACCGCCGCCTCCTCCGGCTTGTTCAGAAGGTCCTCATAGTCGCCCGTGATCGCTACCGTCGCAAGTCCCAGGTCGTTCTTTCCGATCGTCACGTCTCCCGTCAGACCGTTCACCGACGTCACCGCCGCCTCCTCCGGCTTGTTCAGAAGGTCCTCATAGTCGCCCGTGATCGCTACCGTCGCAAGTCCCAGGTCATTCTTTCCGATCGTCACGTCTCCCGTCAGACCGTTCACCGACGTCACCGCCGCCTCCTCCGGCTTGTTCAGAAGGTCTTCATAGTCGCCCGTGAAAGCAATCTCCGCCAATCCGAGATCAGAACCGGTCACCGTCACCGCTTCCGAGCCATCGTATACTTTGCTTCCCACCGTCAGAGCGGCACCGAGCTGTCCGCCCGGGAGCGGCAGCTGGATGCATCCGGCTTCCGTCCTGTAACACAGAGTATAGATCCCGTTCTCAAGACGGAAGAATAGGCCTCCCAAAACAAGCTCGTCGCTCGGCTGCTCCTGACCCTCGACACCGACTTCGACCGAGCGGCAACCCTGTGTTACCAGTCCGTATTTGTTTACTTTAACGGCAGAATAAGTCCCTGCGGCGACTTTTTCGGCAAAGATCGACCAATCCTGCTTGTTCAGAAAATTCAGGATCTGCTCATGAAGCGAGGCGCTCTTTTTTTCATGCGGCACGCCGTGCGCACCCGGCTGACAGGCAATTCGCACAAAAGACGATGCAATCCTTCGGTTCGAATGCATGCTGTACACACCGAGAAAAACGCAGTCGCAGTCCGGCGAAAGAACTGCGGGCATCTCGCACTCCGACCCCGTAAACAACGCCTCAGCACAGCCTCCCGCCCAAAAAACGACAGCAACACGCTGAGAAAACTCCTCCCATTCTTCGTCAAAAGAAAACTGCAGACAATAGATGCTGTTAAAAGAGATGATCTCTTCAAAATCCGTTGTGGCAACCTTATTTCGCACGGTCACCGAAATTACTTGTGACATGATTTCCTCCCTAATCTTTTTCCGCGACCATTATAACGCAAAACAAGGGAGAAAAAAGCGTTGACTGCCATTTTTGAAAAACAAGGGCAGCAAAATTTGCCGCCCTTGCATCTGCGATTTTGTCTCGTTTTCTGAAAAAGCTCACCCGATCGAATCGAGATATTCGTCAAACGTCGTCATTTTATCGTAGACCTTTGTCCCGTTGAGCACGATGATGCGATTACAGACCGTATTCATCAGCTCCTGGTCATGAGAAGTCAAAAGCATACATCCCTTGAAGGAAGTGAGTCCGTTGTTGAGCGCCGTAATCGATTCGAGATCGAGGTGATTCGTCGGCTCGTCAAAGATAAGAAAATTTCCCCCCTCGAGCATCATCTTGGCAAGCATACAGCGCACACGTTCCCCTCCGGAAAGTACTTTTGCAGATTTGAGCGCCTCTTCTCCGGAAAAGAGCATTCTTCCGAGCCAGCCGCGGAGATATTCCTCATAGTGATCCTTGGAAAACTGAGAGATCCACTGGATCAATGTAAGATCGCTTCCCGCAAAATAATCCTCGTTGTTCTGCGGAAAATAGGAGACCTCAATGGTCTTTCCCCAACGGATCGTCCCCGCGTCTGCCTGCACCTTCCCCGTAAGCACCTCATAAAGCATGCTCGTCGAGGTAGACTGCTCGGAAAGAATCCCGATCTTGTCCCCCTTTTGCACGGTAAACGAAAGGTCCCGGAAATATCCGACCTTTGTCAGCCCCTCAACGAAAAGAATGTCGTTCCCGATCTCCCGTTCATATTTGAAGTCGATAAACGGGTATTTTCGGAGCGAAGGCTGAAAATCGACGATGGTGAGCCGTTCCAGTTCCTTTTTGCGTGAAGTCGCCTGGCGGGATTTGCTCGCATTCGCGGCAAAACGGGCAATAAACTCTTTCAGTTCCGCGGCGCGCTGCTCCGCTTTTTTGTTGGCGTCCTTCTGCTGCCTGGCAAGAAGCTGCGAAGTCTGATACCAAAAGTCATAGTTTCCCAAATAGAGGTTGATCTTCCCGAAATCCACATCGCAGATGTGCGTGCAGACTTTATTCAGAAAGTGCCGATTGTGCGAGACGATGATGATGGTATTTTCAAAATCAAGCAAATAGTTTTCCAGCCAGCGCACCGTCTTGAGGTCGAGGTTGTTGGTCGGTTCATCCAGAAGCAACACGTCGGGATTGCCGAACAGCGCCTGCGCGAGCAGAACGCGGACCTTTTGCTTCGCATCCAGATCCCCCATCCGTCTGTCGTGGAGCGGAACGGGAATGTCCAATTCATTCAAAAGCGTCTGTGCCTCGCTCTCCGCCTCCCAGCCGCCGAGTTCGGCAAATTCACTCTCCAGTTCGGACGCGCGCACGCCGTCCTCCTCGCTGAACTCTGCGTGCGCATAGAGCGCGTCTTTCTCGTCCATGATCTCGACCAAACGACGATGTCCGAGCATGACCGTGCGAAGCACCGTCTCCTCGTCGTATTTGTTCTGATTCTGTGCGAGCACGGACATCCGTTCGTTCTTTCCCAGAGAGACTTCCCCCTTATTCGGCTCGATTTCTCCGGAGAGCACCTTCAAAAACGTGGATTTTCCCGCCCCGTTGGCACCGATAATTCCGTAACAATTCCCGTTTGTGAATTTGAGGTTGACGTCCTCAAACAGTTTTTTGCTTCCGTATTGCAGACTGACCCCGGTTACCTGTAACATATCTCCCATCCTCAAAGCGTTTTCGAATGGATTATAGCATATTCCCGCCCGTTTATCAACAAAAAACAGGGCGCGTACAAAAAATGCGCCGTGCGGGAAACAAACGCAGAGGGACGTCCCTTTCGGCACGTCCCTCTGTTTTATCGGTTGTTTGTTCAGTTTTCCGACTCGTAATGACAGCCGGAATACTGCGTGGGAGGCATCGTCTCGCCTTCCCCGACATAAATCGTGTTGACGATCTTGCCTTCCGAATTGACGACCTTGTAGGATCCCGTCTTGGGACAGGTATCGCCGCAATTCAATCTCATGTCTTCACCTCCGATACTCCTAATATGGGAGGCTTTTCTCTTTTTATACGCACCATGACGTAAAAATTTTTCAGGAGATCACCCCTGCCGCACATAGAGACAGCGAAACGAGAGAGAGTGCGAGAAGATAGAGACTGAACCATTTGTAATTGGCTCGCTCCACAATTCTCAGCATGAATTTGATGGCAAAAAATCCGGAAACGGCGGCGCAAACCATACCGACTGCGATCCCTGTAAACCCTGCCGCACCAATTTGTGTAACGGCTTCGGGCGTCTTTACAACGTCGATCCCGTTTACCAACGCGCTACCCAAAATGACAGGGATGCTGAGCAAAAAAGAGAATCTGGCGACTTCTTTTCTGTCCGCTCCGGAGAACACTCCCGCAGAAATGGTTGAGCCGCTCCGCGATATCCCCGGAAAAAGCGCAATCGCCTGGATCACCCCCATCGTCATTGCGCTGCCCCAGCCGAGCGGACGGGTAGTTTTTCTGCGGGAAGAAACCTCCTCGCAGGCAAGCAGCAGAATCGCCGTAAAAGCAAAGCAGACCGCGAGCCACAAAACGCCGTTTTCGCCGGAAAAAGCCGCGTCAATCCGATCTGAAAAAAGCAATCCGACGACGCCCGCGGGAACGGTGGCGACAATGAGCATGAGAAGCGTTTGATAGGGTTTACGGAAGAGCGCGAAGATTTCCTTCCTGAGCACGATCACAACGGCAAGCAGAGTGCCGACATGCAGCATAATGTCAAAAAACAGACTGTTTCCGCCAAAATCTTCCCCGAACAGCTTGTGCAGCAACGACAGATGCCCGCTAGAAGAAACGGGCAAGAACTCTGTCAGTCCTTGCACCGTTCCGAGTACAATTGATTGCCATATCGCAGTCCAAAAATCCATAATCTCTCCGCGGCCGCCGATTACTCTGCGTCGAGCTGCTTGATGAGCGCAGAGAAACGTTCTTTATAAGTCGTCACGCAATCGTCGTTGTCATAAGAATTGATGATCGCCGTTCTGCGGTTCGTCGAATAGGTCTCAAGGTTCGATGCCTTGAGCGCCTCAAAATACAGATTAGAGAAAGATCCCTCGATTGCAATCTCGTTTTCGTCAAACACATAGGGAGACTGCTGTCCGACATAGGAAAACGTGCAGTACATGATATGCCAGCCGTAATCGGTGGGCGCGACCGTCACCGTCCCGACGCCGCTTGCGACCGCAAGCTGTGCCGCATATTCGAATTCTTTCATATAGTCCGTTTCATTGGGAGAAACGACATAGCCGAGATAGGTGTTCAGCCCGGCGGTATCCGTATTGTATGCGAAGGAAAGTTCGTTTATGACCGACATTACTTCATTTTCCGCGGATCCTGCGACAAAGACTTCGTTTGCATTGAAAGAAGAGAGCTCTTTGATGTTTCCCTTATAATAAAGGAATTTGGAATAATCGACATTGCCTTCCTCGTCGTAATACTCGCTGACGGAACGCGTATAATACTCGGCGCCCGCTGCATACTCATCCTCAAGGGTATAGCCTGCAAAGAAAAGATAATCCTTCATCTCGCCGAGGAAATCGTCGATGGAAAGCTTGTTGGGAGTAAATGAGTATTCGGTCTCTCCGTGCTCGTTTTCCCCTGTCACCTCGACCTTTCCGTTGTAGGTATATTTTCCGTAATAATTCGCGATCGGCTCATATTGCGCGGTCTCTCCCTCTGTAGCGGAAGATTTTTTGATGTTGTTTTCAAAGAACAGATATTGACGGTTTGCGTCCCCGCCCGTATAAGCGCCGTCTTCCTCGGAAGCGACAAAGGAATAATCGTTGTGTTCGGTAAACCAAGTCGTCCTCTGATCCGTCGCCCGCACCTTCTGCAGCAGCGAAGCACGCGTAAGGAATTTATTTCCCTTCGGATCGCCGTAATCTGCGGGAGAGGAATTGTATTGACTCGTCTGCGTCGAACTGAACGGAAGAAGAATATTGATGACAAATCCGTAATTTTCGTCGGGAGCAAAGAATACAAACGAGGTGTCGGAAACACCGTCGAGCGCCGTCTCAAAAGCTTCGGTGTCTTCGCTGAAAGTATTCTGTTGCGTGGCAAGCGTCTCTTCGTAACGCTGTCTCACCCATTCGGAGGTAATCGTGCCCTCGGCCTCCTCCTCGAAACGCTCAGTCAGAAGATCGATGATCGCGTCCTGATAAGCCCCCTTGCGCTCCGTCTGATAGTAACTGAGCGAAGTGATCTCGCTTGTGTTTTCTCCCTTTTCGATGAGACCGTAGGCATTCAGATTGGCAAGCAGTTCTTTGTATGCCTTCTTTCTCGTCGCGGAAGTGGATCCTTCTACCGTTTCATACGTCCCGCAATAGGATGCGGAATTCTTCCCGGTATAAATTGCATATGCCGTATCGTAAAAGTCTTCGTTTTGCGTATCCACTCCCGTGGGCGTGGTACGGACGGTATCGTGATTATGCTCCTCCTCTTCCTGCTCGATGATGGAGGTTTCCATGGAGTCCAGCGTCGTGTTGAACGTAACTTTGAGATCGTATTCCGTCTTGGCGATCGTCTCTTCGTCGAGGAAATAGGCATAGCCCGCGATCTCCTTGTCCGCCTCTTCCGCCGCGTCGACTGCCGCATAATATCCGTCAACGGTATAATCTCCGCTCTCGAACAGATAGACCAACGCATACTGCAGGTAGATCTGCCGATTGACAAGGCTGGCAAGGATCAGATCGAAAGCCTGCTCATAGGTGTATCCGTAGGATTCCACGTACTGATATCCCACACTGATATAATTCGCAAGAAGATCCCGCTTGAGCACGGTCGCCGTGTCGATGATGTCGGCATAATCTTCATATGCGCCGCCCGCGGCAAAATCCGCGTTCCTTGAGATGTCCACCTCTGCAACGACCTGACGAAGATCGTTCAGGGAATTCGTCGTCACGAGATCGCATCCCGCAAGCGTACCGCAGGCAAGAACTGCCGTCAAAGTCAGCACCGCCGCTTTTTTCTTTGTAAATTTCATAAACTGTTTCGCTCCGAACTGTTGTTCTGTTTCTATGCGGAAAACTTCTCCGCAAACTTACACTTCCCTATTATAACCGATTTCGAAAAGAAGTGCAAATCATTCTCGATGAAAATCAGGCAAAAGTTGCGGCAAATTTCAAAAATCTCGTCATCTGCACCATCGTGCCCCCTCCGTCACCCTTCGGCGGGAAGCGCAGAACGGGAGCGCTCGTCATATCGAGCGAAACAATCCCGCGGTATTTTTCCAGCGCCGCCATGATCCGCTCTTCCGACAGCGCGGACAGATCTGCAAATTCCAGCGCGCCGCCCCTCTGATTGACGGAAATCTTTTTTACGCGGAAGGGCGCCGCATAGCTCTTCAACACCGCAATGACGAGAAGATTGCGCGTCTCGGGCGGCAATTCGCCGTAGGTCTCCTCCATGGAGAGACAGACCCGTTTGTAATCGGAGACGCTGCGGATCTCCGCGATCTGTTTGTAACAGTCCATCCTGCCTGCCGCAGATTCGACATAACTTTCCGGGATAAACGCCGTCGTCTTGATATCGAGATCGACGCTTTCCGCCCGAATGCCTGTCAGCTCTTCTTTCAATATCTTCGCGTACAGTTCATACCCGACCTTGTCCATATGACCGTGCTGTTCTGCACCGAGCACATTTCCCGCGCCGCGGATCTCGAGATCCCGCATGGCGATTTTGAATCCGGAACCCAGCTCCGTAAACTGCATCAGCGCCTTGAGCCGTTCCGCCGCTTGAGGAGTCATGACCCGTTCCGCCTTATATGTGAAATACGCATGCGCGAGACGGGAACTTCTCCCGACCCTTCCCCGCAGCTGATACAGCTGCGCGATCCCGAGCCGATCCGCATCGATGGCGATCAGCGTATTGGCGTTCGGAAGGTCGATGCCGTTTTCAATGATCGTCGTCGTGACAAGAATGTCGTATTCCCCGCGGTAAAAACCGAATACGTTGCGCTCCAGCTCGTTTCGTTCCATTCTTCCGTGGGCAATGCAGATCCGCGCCTCCGGAACGATTTCACCGAGCCTTTTTGCATAAGCGTAAATCCCATCCACACGGTTGAACAGCAGAAAAACCTGCCCGCCGCGCGCGATCTCTCTGATGCAGGCGTCCCGAATCAGCGCCTCGGTCTCCTCGGCGACATAGGTCTGAACGGGAAGACGCGCCTGCGGCGGAGTCTGAATGGTGGAGATATCGCGGATGCCAGAAAGGGAGAGATGCAGCGTTCGGGGAATGGGAGTCGCCGTCATGGTAAGGCAGTCCACCTCCCGTTTGACATTTTTGATCTTTTCCTTGTGTTCCACGCCGAAGCGCTGTTCCTCGTCCAGCACGAGCAATCCCAGATCACGGAATTTGACATCTTGCGAAAGCAATCTGTGCGTGCCGATGATGAGATCGATCTCCCCTTTTTCCAGTGCGGAAAGAATGGCTGCCTGTTCCTTTTCGGTCCGAAACCGATTGATCGCCGCAACGCGCACGCCGAACTCTCCCATGCGTTCGCTTGCCGTGCGGAAATGCTGTTCGCAGAGCACCGTGCTCGGACACATGATCGCCGCCTGCCTCCCCGCGAGAATGCACAGATATGCCGCACGAAGCGCGACCTCCGTCTTCCCGAATCCGACGTCGCCGCACAACAGACGATCCATCACTTTGGAAGACTGCATATCCCGCTTGATCTCCTCGACGGAAGTCCGCTGATCGGGCGTCTCTTCATAGGGAAACGCCGCCTCGAACTCCGCCATTTCCTCTTTATAAGCGGGAAACTCATACCCCTTCCGTTCCTGACGCTCCGCATACAGATTTTTCAGATCGAACGCCATTTTTTTCAGAGAAGCTCGCACGCGTGCCTTGACGCGTTCAAACTCTCCGCCGCCGATCTTGGAAAGAGCCGGATTTTCCCCTCCCATGTATTTCGAAAGGACGTCCATCTGTTCGACGGGAACGTAGAGCACGTCTCCGTCTTTATATTCGAGCGCGACGTATTCCTTGATGCCGTCCGTCGTCTCAATCTTTTTTGTCCCCGTGATCTTTCCGACGCCGTAATTCTCGTGTACGGCATAATCGCCGACCTCGGGAGCAAGGAAGGGATCGCCTCTCTTCTTTTTGATGCGCCGAGGCGCGCTCTTGACGTAGAGATCCCCCGTTCCGATGACGGCCAATTTGCTTTCATGCAGCAAGAATCCGTGCGCAAGCGTCTCCGCCAAGACGCCGATCCCCTTAAAATCGGACAGTTCCGCAGGAGGCGTCACCGTATCGAATCCGTTTTCTGAAAGCTCGGCGCGAAGTTTTCCTGCCCGTTCGCCGTTGCCGCACCAAAGCAATACGCGGTAGCCTGTCTTTTTCCATGCAGAAAGATCGATGCACAGCTCGGAAAAGGAATTCAGATAGCGCCTGACCGGTGAGGCAGGGATGTTGCGCACGGAGAGCGGATTGAAAAAGCGCACGTCGCTCATAAACGTTTGCAGGGCAAGTTTTCGTAGGGATGAAAGCCCCTTGCAAAATTCCTCTTCCGTGATATACTGCCGCAGGGAAAAGCTCATGGTTTCTCCGAATTGCGCAAGAGAAGCGCAGCGTTCGGCATGCTCTTTCCAAAGCCCCTGCAATTTATCCGAAATGAGTTTGCATTCATCCAGTACCAACGTCACGTCTCCGCCGAGCAGGGAAAAGAAATCCGTCGCGCAAGCGAGCAGGGGCATGCAATAGGGGTTGGCATACTCCGCCGCATCGATCTCCCCCGCGATCGTCTGCATCCGCGCATACGCTTCGGAAGATTTGGCGCGGGACAATTCCGCTTTCAACGCGCGCCGCAGCTCTTCTTTTTCCCCTTCCGCATAACAGACGTCCGTCGCTGCGACGATCCTGAGCCGATCTGTCTGAGGAAGCCGTTCCGCCGTGATCTCATCGTACGGCTTGATCGCCTCCACTTCATCTCCGAAAAAGTCCACGCGGGCGGGATGTTCCGCACCGACGGGATAGATGTCGAGAATATCTCCGCGAAGCGCGAACGTTCCGGGCGCCTCCACGGAATACTCCCTCGAATAACCCATGTGCGCCAACCGCTCCGCCAACGCGGATAGCCCGTACTCCTGTCCCACCGCGAGCATCACCGTCTCCAGGCGGAGAGGAAAAAGCTGAATCGCCGCCTCAACGTCGAGAACGAGGATCTCCGCTCCGTTCTGCCAGTCGGCAAGCGCCTTCAGCCTCCGAAAAAGAGCGTCTTTGGAGAGTGCTTTCCTGTACATCAGTACCTCGTCCTTGGCACAAAGCAGCGCACATCGCTTTCCCGACAGTGCGCCGACCGCTTCCGCCGCCCGCTTCGCGCTCAGCGCATCGGCGGTAAGATAGACGACGCGCCCCCCGATCAGGGAGGCGATCAGGTATTTCTGTTCGTCGGAAATTCCGAAGACGGCAGCGGGAATCCCCTGCCGCACGTCCTGCCCGAGCAGAGCGTACTCCCCTCCTAAATTTTCAAAGGAAAAAAAACCCTTCATCCGTTATATCTTCCCATCACGCAGTCGATGCTCTCTCCCCGGGCAAGCGCGAGAGCGGCCTCCGCCGCTCGATTGCAGGCAGAGGCGAAGAGTTCGTAATCTTCTTTTCGGATATCCGAAAGCACATATTGAATGAGCGGGATCTGCTGCTGCTCGTCCCGGATCCCGATGCGGATGCGCGCAAAATCGGAAAAACCCAATTCCGCGATCACAGACCGCATTCCGTTGTGCGTCCCCGCGCTTCCGCCGGGACGGATGCGGACATGTCCCTTCGGAAGATCGTAGTCGTCGTAGATCACCACGAGCCGGGATGGCTCCGTCTTATATTTTTTCACAAGCTGCAGCACAGCCCTTCCCGAAGCGTTCATATACGTCACGGGGCGCGCGATCAGAATTTTTTCGCCGCCGACATAGCCGACCGCCACGCTCGCCTCGCACTCTTTTTTGGAAAACTTTACGCCGAGCGCCGCCGCGCAGTCCCCAGCCGCCAAAAACCCGAGATTGTGAAAATTTTTTTCATACTTTTTTTCGGGATTTCCCAGTCCCACGATCAAAAACATATTGTCCCCTCTTCTGACCGGATAAGGGAAGCCGCCGCAAACGCGGCGGCTTCCCTTATCCGTTTTTCGCCCGTGCCGCGGCGCGGGCGGTTCCGTTCAGTCGTAGATCTTCGACATCGGCTTGTCCAAATAGACGTTCTCGATGGCCGCAGCAAAGATATCCGCTACCGTAAGAATTTTCATCTTGGGCAGCATCTTCTCGGGCGGGAGCTGAATGGTATCGAGCATCACGAGCTCCTTGATGGGCGATTTCTCCAGCCGTTCGAGTGCAGGACCGGAAAGCACCGCATGCGTACAGCACGCATAGATCTCCGTCGCCCCCTGATCGACAAGCGCCTGCGCACCCTGCACGATCGTCCCTGCGGTGTCGATCATATCGTCGACGAGCAGACACTTCTTGCCGTCCACGTTTCCGATGATGTTCATGACTTCCATCACGTTCGCCTTCGGACGGCGTTTGTCAATGATCGCCATCTGGCAATTCAGCCGTTCCGCGACTTTTCTCGCACGGTTTACCGAACCGATATCGGGAGAAACGACGATAAAGTTTTCGTCCATCCTGTCCGCAAAATAATTGTACAGCGTGGGACCGCCCAAAAGATGATCCACGGGAATATTGAAAAATCCCTGGATCTGCGCGGCGTGCAGATCCATCGTAAGGACTCTGTCCGCGCCGGCGGAAGTGATGAGATCCGCAACCAATTTCGCCGTGATCGGATCGCGCGAACGCGCTTTTCTGTCCTGCCTCGCATAGCCGAAATAGGGCATAACCGCCGTCACCCGTCCCGCAGAAGCGCGCTTGGCCGCATCGATCATGATGAGAAGTTCCATCAGATTATCGTTGACGGGCCAGGAAGTGGACTGGATGATGAACAGATCTCTGCCGCGCACCGTCTCCGCAATGTGAACGCTCGTCTCTCCGTCCGAAAACTTCCCCACTTCGATGTCGCCCAGCGTCGTGTTCAGCTTCTTCGCGATCGCCTCGGCAAGCGGGCGATTGGAATTTCCGGCAAACAGCTTAATCTCATTTCCGTGTGTGATCATATTTCATTCCTCTGTCGTTTCCGATGTTTTCATTGTAGTCCTTTTCGTACGTGAAGTCAATCGTTTCGCCGATCAAATTCGCGCGCAGAAAAACTTTTTCTTTCAGTCCCGTCTGCACAGCCGATAAACGGGAATCACGTCCAGCGGCGCGTCTGCGAGATACTCCCCTCCGAAATACCGCTTCCCGTCGTGAATGTTTTCCCATTCTCCGGCGGGCAAATAAACGGTTCGCCTCGTCACGCCCTGCGCCAATACGGGTGCGACAAGATACTCGCTCCCCAGCATATATTCGTCGTCGATCTCCCAGCATCGGCTGTCCTGCGGGAATTCGTAAAAAAGCGTGCGCATGACAGGAGATCCGTTTCGGCTTGCCTCTTCCATCACCGAATGCAGGTACTCCCGCATGGACAGACGGATCGCAAGATACTTTTTGAGAATGGCATATACCTCTTCCCCATAACTCCAAAGTTCGTTATCCCGCCCCGTGGGAGAAAATCCGCCGCCGTGATCGAGATCGGAAAGATTGGGAATGTCGTGCGGTCCTCTGTCTCCGTGCAGGCGCAGAACGGGAGAAAAAGCAGAGAACTCAAACCAACGGACCAGCAATTCCGCAAAATGCGGCTGCGTCACATCTCCGAAAAATCCGCCCGTGTCGCAGGTCCACCACGGAATCCCCGCCAGACCGATATTCAGCCCGCCCGACAGCTGGTCGCGCAATCCTTCAAAGGTCGATTGGATATCTCCCGACCAAACAAGCGCGGCATACTTCTGGCTTCCGATCCAAGCGCTGCGGAGCAGACTGACGGGAGCCTCCTGCCCCGCAGCCTTCAATCCGTCGTAAAAAGCTTTGGCGTGATACATGGGATAGCTGTTTCCCTCTTTGAGCACGGGTCCGACATGATAGCGGTAATGATCGAAATCGTAGGCGGAATATTCGGGTTCCGCTTCATCCAACCAGAACAGTTCTATGCCCTTGTCGTAATAGTTCTCTTTTACCCGATCCCAAATATATTTGCGCGCCTCCGGATTCGTCGCATCGTAGATGACGGTATCTCCCTGAAAGTCAAAGCACTGCACCGATCCGCGCTCGGTCCGAACGAACAGACCAAGTTCACGCATTTTCTCGTAATTCACGCTCTTCCTGTCCACCGTGGGCCAAACGGATACCATACACCGAACTCCGAGCTCCTTCAGCTCCTGCGTCATAGCGGCAGGATCGGGAAAATAGCGCGGGTCGAAACTCCAGTCTCCCTGATAATCCCAATGAAAGAAATCTATGACAATGACGTCGAGCTTCAGCCCCCGCCGATGATACTCCCGCGCAACGGAAAGCACTTCGTCCTGCGTGCGGTAACGCAATTTGCTCTGCCACAGCCCCAGCGCATCTACAGGAAAAGCGGGCGCTCTGCCCGTAACCGCCGTATATTGTTCAAGGATTTCCCTCGGCGTTTCCCCCGCGGTGATCCAATAATCGATTTCCCTGCCGCTCAGGCAAGTCCATCGGGTCATATTTTCTCCGAATACCGTCTCTCCGATTCCCGCGCAGTTCCAAAGAAATCCATATCCGCGACTGGAAAGACAAAACGGAACGGTGATCTGCGAATTGCGCTGCGCAAGCTCGAGCATGCATCCTTTCAGATTGAGATTGGGCTGCTGATATTGTCCCATCCCGAAGAATTTTTCGCCCTCCTGCGCCTCAAACCGCAGCGTAAGCTCATACTCCTCCGCGCCGCGAAGGGGACGATATTCCCTCGCGCGCACTTTCATGCTGGGACTGTGTCCGTTCGCCCAGGAAAAATCCCTGTAATACTCCTTCGAAAGCAGTACGTCACCCCGATAAAAAGCAAGCCATCCGCTTTGGTGCATCTCACAGCGCAACAAGCCGTTTTCAATGCGCGCGCCGTCCTCGGTCAGTTTCGCGACAGCGTTCCCTGCGGCGGGAGCAAGCGCCTTATCCTTCTGCGAAAATCCGTTCAGCGATGCGCGCACCCGAAGGGAATTCTCCCCCCATCCTTCGATCTGCACACATTCATTTCCGCTGCGGGCAATCAGTCTGTTCTGTTCCGTTTCAAACCGCATCATTTTTCCCCCGTATCATGTTTTCTTTTTCCGTCTCTCGCGCAGACGCATTTTCGTGAAAAAATCGGTCAAAATCGCCGCGCATTCCTCCGCGAGAATGCCGCCTGTCACTTCCACCCTGTGATTGAGGAGATTGGCCTCCGCGAGCTCCTTCGTCAGGCTTCGGCCCTTCTGTTCGTATGCGCCGAAATATACCCTGTCGATGCGCGCATTGAGGATCGCTCCCATACACATCGGACACGGCTCCAGCGTCACGTAGATCTCCGCTCCGGGGAGCCGCCAGGAGCGGAGTTTTTTACAGGCGCGGTCAATGGCGCGCATTTCCGCATGAGCCGTCGCCATCTGCAGCCGAGTGCGCAGATTGTATCCTTTCCCGACGATCTTTCCGCCGCAGACAACCACCGCGCCGATGGGGACCTCTCCCTTTTTCTCCGCGCGCTGCGCTTGCCGAAGCGCAGCGCGCATAAATTTTTCTTCCATACTTACCGCTTTTCGGAGAGCGCGGAGAGCGCTTCCAGATTTTTCGCTATGATTTCTTTCAGATGTTCTTCCCCGATCGGATGCATCAGAGCGTCCGATCCGGCTTCCACCGTAAACGCAGGAATTTTCAGCCGTTCGATGCACCAGTCCTTATACCCGCCTGCCGAATGCGGCGTCCGCCGCAGAGGATAACCCGTACTCCGCTCCAATTCCTTCGCGAGCAAAAAATCGCGCAACGCCCGCAAAGGAGACTGATGAAACGCCCAATAGATCTCTTCTCCTTTCGTATGCCAGCTTATCGTATAATCCGGACGGACCAAATAAGTAAAATTTTTGAGTGCCGCGCTCTCGGGCGCGCAGAAAGGACGGGTCCCGATATAATTTTCGGGAGCGGGACGGGTAAGGTTGCGCAGACCCGTTCCCCAGCGCGCATCAAAATTGACGTTCAGATCGACGCAGTCCGCATTTGCCTTCCAAAGCGAAAAATCTTCGCTCCCGTTCACCCGCAGCAGCATCTCTCTCCGCCCGCGGTCGAGAACGCTTCCCGCGCCTTCCGTACAGAGCAACGCCCCGTCCGGATTGACAAGCGGAACGAACCAGACGCCGCCCCGCTCCACGCCCCGCGCCAACTGGGCGGCGGCAAGTTCCGCCGTAATCCATTCACGCGCATGCATCGCGTACTGACTGATTCCTACGGGACGGGAATCTGTCCCCGCAAAGAAAGCAAACAGCTCTCTGCCCTCCGCGCTGTGTCCGATGATCCTCTTCTTCCCGCGATAATCCTCATACAGCTTTCGCATTTCCAGGTAGACATTCATCGTCTATCTTATGCGCGGCAAACACCTTCCATGCCTGTTTTGCATGTTATTTATGATACTCCGAACCCGCGCGGATCATGAACGCACGGTAGATCTGCTCCAGCAGGATCACCCGCATCATCTGATGCGGAAAGGTCATCTCCGAAAATGAGAGCAGTTCGTTCGCCCGCGCCTTCACCGCCGAATCCAGTCCGCAGGAAGAACCGATGACGAAGGTGATCTCCTCCCCTCTGTCGCACAGCGCGCCCAAAGAACGGGAGAACTCTTCGGAAGAACAGCTTCTCCCTTCTACGGCAAGCGCGATCACATGTCCCCCCGCACGGCGCAGGATCTCCTCGCCCTCTTCCCGCAGCGTCGCCCGTTCGGGAAGCTCTTTTACCTCTGCCCTGCAAAAACGGGAAAGCCGCTTGAGATACTCTCCGCAGGCTTCTTTCCAATAGATTTCCTTTAATTTTCCGACGGCGAGAACGGTGAGTTTAACCATTCGAAAACCCCATCACAAGCACATAGCTCCACTGCAAAAGACAGAGGACGATCCCGACTGCGGCGGCAGAGAAAAAGACGCGTCCTTTCACGATTCCGCCTTTCGTATTTTTTTTGCGCTCGGCAAAGAGCAGCAGGGCAAGCCCCGCCGCAAGACACAGCGCGGAGCAGACGATCACCGCCACGGCCGCACCGCCCGTCGGCGCCCAATCCTCGCCTGCCAGCGAAGCAATCGTCAAAATGACCGCGTTATTGCAAAAATGCGAGAGCATCGTCGGCAAAATGCTTCCCGCGCGCAAAGTGAGCAGAGCAAAACACATGCCGCAGATAAACTGATAGATCGTCTGCTCCGGATTGCCGTGAAAGAGCGAAAACAGAGCGCCGGAAACAAGCACCGCCGAGGCGGTCCCCCAGCCGTTTTCGCGCATGCCTCCGAGCATGATTCCCCGGAAAAGCGTCTCCTCGAACAGGGCAGGCAACACCGCGATGACGAGAATCGCGGGAACAATCCGCCAGCCGCCGAGATCGGGCAGCGTATCCGATACGACGGATTGATATCCGAATTTTTCGAGCACCCCGATAAACCATCCGTTCAGTTCCGAAAGCGAAAACAAGAGCCCGAACTGAAGCAGCAGCGCGAGAAGAAAATATCGCAACTTGCAGGGTCGAATGCAGGATTTGACCGAAACGCCGGTCCGAGCAAAAAACAATATGCACACCGCCCCGAAACACAGCTGGGGAATGAGATAATTGGCATATTTTACGCCGTCCGACTCCGTCGCCCCTTCTCCCGCTGTCAGAAGCAGTACGACGGCAAAGGCGATCGACACAAGCATGGGGAAGACCGCCGCGCCCGAATAGGCAAGACCCGCGCCCGTAAGCCGACGCGTAAAAACTTTTTCCTGCTGTTCGTTTCGAATTTCCATGTTTCTATTATACAAGATTTTTTTACGCTCGACAAATGAAAAACCTTGCTTTTTGCAATTTTTTTTCTATAATAAAGGGTGAGAAAACACGGAGCGACAAACATGAGAATTCTCGATACGAAAGAGATTGCAAACTGCGTCTGCCGACTTGCACTGCGGGCGGGGAGGAGGCTCTCCGAAGACTGCGTCAATGCTCTGACCTTCGCAAGGAACAGGGAGCGCGGAGCGTCTGAGTTCGCCCTTTCGACCCTGCTCGAAAATGCCGAAACCGCCTCCCGCCTGCAGCTTCCCGTCTGTCAGGACACGGGGATGAGCGTCGTTCTGCTTCGGATCGGACAGGAAGTCTTGCTGTGCGGCGCTCCCCTGCAGGATGCCGTAGACGACGGCGTGCGCCGAGCCTATGCCGAAGGCTATTTCCGCAAGAGCATCTGCGACCCCCTCACCCGCGCAAACACGGGCGACAATACCCCCGCCGCGCTCCATACGGAAATTGTTCCGGGAGATCAGATTCAAATCGATTATCTTCCCAAGGGATTCGGCAGCGAAAACATGAGCCGCCTCGTCATGCTCACCCCTGCGGAAGGAAGAGCCGGCGTGCTCTCGACAATCGTCGAAACCGTGCGCCTCGCGGGATCCCGACCCTGTCCGCCCGTCTTCGTGGGCGTGGGGATCGGCGGCTCCTTTGACGGCTGCGCTCTCCTTGCCAAAAAAGCGCTCCTGCGGGAGATCGGAAGCAGGCACGCGCGCGAAGACGTCGCCTCGATCGAGCGCGAAGCGCTTGAGGCGATCAACAATCTGCACATCGGCGCGCAGGGCTTCGGCGGTACAGTCACGGCGATCGGCGTCGCCTGCGAAATCGCCCCCACGCATATCGCGGGACTGCCTGTCGCGGTCAACATCCAATGCCACTGTGTGCGACGGGAACGGGAGGTGATCTGACATGGAAATGAACCGCATCCGACTTCCTCTCGGCGAAACAGCCCGCATCCTGCGGGCCGGGGACTGCGTTCTCCTTTCAGGAACGATCTATACCGCCCGCGACTGCGCCCACAGACGCCTGTTCGAACTTCTGGACGCCGGTGAGCCCCTGCCCTTTCCCCTTCGGGACGCCTTCCTCTATTACGCAGGTCCCTGTCCGGCGCCTCAAGGGATGGCATGCGGAAGCTGCGGGCCGACGACTTCTGCCCGCATGAATTCTTTTGCCCCCCGCCTGCTCGATCTGGGACTGGGCGGCATGATCGGAAAGGGAGAGATGAACGAAGAGACCCGCCGTGCGCTCATCCGAAACCAAGGAGTTTATTTTGCGGCGATCGGGGGCGCGGGCGCGCTCTACGGCAGCGCCGTCCGCAAATGCGAATGCGTCGCATTTCCCGACTTGCTGAGCGAAGCGATCTATCGCATGGAGGTGGAAGGATTTCCCCTCGTCGTCGCAATCGATTCCCGCGGAAACAGCATCTACTCCGAAAAAACATCAAACGGTATACGATCAATTCACTCATAAAACAGACGCGCCGCGAAAACGCGGCGCGTCTGTTCATTCGATCGCCTTCAGGCTTTCATTCATATCGATCCCCACGATCTTTTTTCGAAGGATCAACGTTGCAAAGATCGTAAAAAACGCGACAAGGACCGGCGCCGCAAGCCAAACGAACCAGGAGACGGCGGACAGCGCCCCGAAATTCATCACGGAAAAGAGCAGCCAGATCAGAAACACCCCAGCCGGATAGCCGAACACCATTCCGATCGCCGTCGTGACATAGATCTCCCGATACAGATATCCCGTCACTTCCCTGTCGTGATAGCCGAGGACCATGAGCGTCGCGATCTCGCGTTTTCGTTCGCTGATGTTGATCCCCGTGAGCGTATAGATCACGATCAGCGTAAGAGCGCCCGCAAAGAAAATGACGATGAGCGACAGCATGAGGATCGCGGCAGACCCGAAGTCCTGAAAAAGACACAGATCCAAAAGCGCCAGCCCCGCAATCACCAATCCCATCGAACACGCCGTCGAGACAACCGTCGTCACAAACCTTCCGCGATAACGGAATACGTTCCGCACCGTCGATTTATATCGGAAGGGAAGCCGGTTCCACAGAACAGGAATGCGCTCGACAATCGCCGACCTGCCCGCACGCGGCGGCTTGGGACGCAGCAACTCCGCAGGGGGTTCTTTCCCCGTCTTGGCGCCTAAGATCAGCGTGCAAACAAGTGCGGAAAGCGCAATCACCCCGAAGGCGGCAAAGAAAAACCCGGGCGCCATCGCCGCCGCCATCGGCATCAGCACATAGCTGTAGGCAAAAGAACTGTAGACGAACGAAGACAGGCCCATTCCGACAAAATAGGCGCCGACGCCGCCGAGCGCGATGGCAATCCCTTCGAACAACAGATACCGCAGTATGATTTGCAACCCCGAATAGCCGAGCGTTTTGAGGCACGCGATCTGCCCTCTCTCCTCATCCATCAGCCTCGCCATATTGGACAGAACAACGAGCGAAGTGAGAAAGACAAATGCGGCAAGAAGCACAAAGGCGATCGCGCGCACCTTTTCCGCATAGGCATGAAAGGATTTGTAACTGTAATTGTCCGAAAGCGTGAGAATCTCCGCCCGCCCCTCTCCCAGCGCGGAAGAGATCCTGCCGCTCAGCTCCTGCATCTCCGCTGTATACTCCCGCGAAAAGGCGTCAAACTGCGTCCGATCGGAGAGCGCGACATAGAAATCTCCGCAGACGGGAAGCACGGGTTCCTCGCCGAGCATCGGCGCAATTTCCGCATAGACGGGAATTATCCCCGTCTGCAAATACAGAATACAGTCGACGGTATTCAATCCGCTCAGCGCGTTGGCGGTATCCGGCACGGAAACCCCTTCTTCCTGCAGATAACTCGGTTCCCCGTCCTGTGCGAAGGCGACCGGGCTTTGCACGATCCCCGCCACCGTCACCGTCCGTTCAAGACCGGAAAGCAACTGCACCGTCTCCTCGGAAAGCGGTTCCCCTCCCTGTTCCGCGAGCTGAGCGAGCAAATCGGAAAAGTCCAGCGAAAAGGAGGTCCCAACCGCAAGTTCCCTCCATCCGTTCGTCCCCCCGACGCACAGAATCTGAGACAAATCCCCTGTCTCCGCAATCGCTTCCGCCGTCTGACCGCCTGCCCAAATCGGAAGATTCACTTCCCAGGCGGAAAAGTCCAAAAAATACATCCGCGCGAGCAGCGGCTCTCCTCCGATCTCGACCGTGACATCAAAAGACATTCCCCGATCGAGATCCGCATCCTCTCCGACGATCTTCCGTATCGCATCAATCTCTGATTCGGTAAAATTTTGTCCGTCGGCGCTCTTTATGATCAAATCGCTCACATTTTGCGCCGCATAATGCGCAGAGAGCGATGCGTCGAGCTTCCCCGCCGCCGCTCCGATCCCCGAAATCAGTCCGACGCTGACAACAATCATCGAAAGAATCGAGAAAAACCGCATCAGATGCCTGCGAAACAGTGCTGAAAATGTTTTCCAATATGTTTTCATCTTCTTTCGCCGGGCAATTCCCGCCTCCTCTTTTTTCCTTGCTTACCAGGCGATCGACTCAACGGGCAGCGGATGCGCGTTCCGCTCGACCCGATCGACTTCTCCGTTTTTCAGATAGATCACCCTGTCCGCCATATCCTTGATCGCCGCATTGTGCGTCACGACAATGACCAGTTTGTTCTGCCGTTTGCACACGTCGGACAAAAGGCGCAAAATTTTTCTGCCCGTAGCGTCGTCAAGCGCTCCCGTCGGCTCATCGCAGAGCAAAAGTTTGGGATTCTTGGCAACGGCGCGGGCAATGGAAACTCTCTGCTGCTCCCCGCCCGACAACTGCGCCGGAAAATGATTCATTCGATCTTCCAGCCCGACTTCGCGCAGAGCGGCGCCGGGATCGGTATGATCTTTACAGATTTCCGCCGCAATCTCCACGTTTTCCAATGCCGTGAGATTGGGCATGAGATTGTAAAACTGAAAAACAAACCCCACGTCATTGCGGCGGTAATCGCACAATCCGCGCTGATCCAGCGCGGTCAGATCCTGCCCTTCGAGCTCGATGTGCCCCTCCGTCGCCCCGTCCATTCCGCCAAGCAAATTCAGCAGCGTCGTTTTTCCCGCTCCCGAACTGCCCAAAATCACAATGAATTCCCCGTTGTCCAAAGAAAACGTGACATGATTGAGCGCCTTCACGTTTACCGAACCGACCGTATATTCTTTTCCGACGTTTTCTAAAGTAAGATAACTCATACCGACCTCCTTGCCGTTGTTTTGACCTTTCGTTACAGGAATGATACCATCTTTGTTATCATAAATAATAGTGATAATCCTGCAATTTCGGAAAGCCGTCACAAATTTTCATGCAACAATAACAATCCGACAAATAACAGACAAAAAGACAGCCTTTTTTCCGGCTGTCTTTTCTTTTGGTCCTTGTTTTTCTTCTGTCTGCAGGAACAAACTACCTTCCTTTCACCCTTCCGATCTCACAGTTGTCCTGCGTTCGATCGGAAAGCGCCGCCACGGGATGCGCGGCGCTCTCAATTCGGTAATCCTTCCCGCGTTCGGAAATCGTACGCGCAACGGCGAGGTGACTCGCTGCGGATCGGGGATCCTTGTTGATCTTCGCGTTGTAAGAAAAGAAGCGGAAAGAGTCGGGCAGAGCGTCTACTTCCTCCCACCCCTCTTCGACGCCCGTGGACCGCACCTTCTTCAAAGCGTTTCGAACATATTCTTTTTGCGGACGGAACCGCAGCAGCGGCGGAAACTCTCCGCCTTCCGGAAAGCACTGCTGCCAGACCTTTCCCTCGTAGGTCTGCAGCAGCGACGCCGCCTCGTGCAGATGACAGACCTCCTCCTCGAAGTGCTGCTCCCAAAGTTTGCGGATCCGCCCGTCTGTCTCGTCCTGATAGCAGGAATAGTACAAATAGCATTCCGTATATTCGTTCATGAGCAGAGCTTCGAACGGGCTCATACAGGGATCCTTGAGACAGCCGTACCCCGTGACATGCTCCTCCTCGATCATGGCGATCTCGCCGTAGAGCTTCCTTCCGAGCGAAGAGGGATACAAATTCGCAACATTCATATAGAAATTCATCGTCTGCTGTTCTGCGGCCGTGATGATATTGACGTGGAGCAGGGTACGCAAATCATTCAAATGTCCGTTGAGATAAAACTTTACGTCATCGTTCGGATGGCGATATTCCGCCAGGGTGGGACGCCCCGGCATGATCTCCGTATAACTTCCCACAAGACGGGCGGGGTCCCCGCCGCGCTCCAGATCCATCAGATTCGCATACCGATAGAGATGATCGAAATCCTCAAGCAAAGCAAAATCGAGCTGCTTTTTGACATAGGCGTTCTTTTCTTCCGAAGCAAGGTTCGCGGTGAGCTCAACGGCAAGCTGTTCATAGCCGATCGTGTGCTCGAGAATGCTTTCATCGGCAGGCTTTAGCCCTGCGACGCGTTTTTGCTGGATCTGCTCCCCCCTGCGCAAAAAAGCAAGGTGCCTGCGCACTTCATTGTGCGCACACTGTCTTGAAAAAGCATGCGACAGCCGAACGGACTCGAACTCCGTCCCCGACATCAAGATCACGCGAAGACGGGTATAGGGATCCGCGGCATTCTTCTCATACGGCTTTATAAATACTTTATTCCAGCAGGTAAAAATTTTGTCCGTCTTTTGCGGCTTCAGATCAAAAGGATTCATGTTTTTCCTCCATTTTTCCCTGTTATTGCCTTGCGCAGAAAAAGTATTCACCCATATTGCTTTTTTCAAAAATAATTGCTATAATTGAGAAAACCATCTTATTTCGGAGACACGTGATGATCGGCGCAGTCATAGCAATGGAACGAGAGGCAGAAATTTTGCTCTCGCAAATGGAAACAGAGGACACTCAGACGATTTACGGAAAAACGGTCCATTTCGGCAAAGCGTTCGGCAAAGAGCTCTTGCTGGTGGTCTGCGGCGTGGGAAAAGTCAACGCCGCGATCGGTGCCTGCGCGGCGATCCAAAAAGGCGCGGACCTCCTGCTCAATTTCGGCGTTGCGGGAGGACTGAACGGCAAAACCGAACTGACCGAACTTTATCTGATCCGGCAAGCCGTTCAATATGATTTTGATTTGACCCAGATCAACGGCGGCGTCATCGGCACGCTCAATGAAGAGACGGAAAATTATTTCCCGCTTTTTCTTCCCTCCGTTTTGGATTATCCCGTCCGCCGACTCGCCACAGGAGACCGCTTCAACGACTCTGCCGAAGACTATCGCGTTCTGACGCAGCTCCTGCACGCTGACATCCGAGACATGGAGGGCGCGGCGATCGCGCAAGTATGCAAAACGGCAGGGCTTCCATTTGTCTGCATCAAAGCGATCTCCGATGTATACGGTGCAGAAGTGACGACGATGCAATATCAGAAAACTTCGCATCTCGCCATTCTGAACCTCGCGGCCTCTCTTGCAGAGATCTTTGACAGCCTTGCATGATTTGAAAAAATATTTCACAGAGGAACAACCATGATCGATCTCGGTGACTGGAAAGAACCGCTCGCCCCGCTGTTTGCCGATGAGCGCTATCTCAGAATCAGAGAATTTCTCAAACAGGAATACAGCACCCGCATCATCTACCCCGATATGTACGATATCTTCAACTGCTTTCGTCTGACGCCCTATCCAAAGGTGAAAGCCGTTTTATTGGGGCAAGATCCCTATCACAACGAAGGCCAAGCGCACGGACTTTGTTTCTCGGTGCGCCGCGGCGTGCCCAAACCGCCCTCCCTCGAAAATATGCTGCGCGAACTCCAGAGCGATCTCGGATACCCTCCGCCCGCGGACGGCGACCTCACCAAGTGGGCGCGGGAAGGCGTGCTCCTGATGAATACCGCCCTGACCGTACGGGCACACCAGGCCAATTCCCACGCCGGATGCGGTTGGAGCTGGTTCACAGACGGCGTCATCTCTTTGCTCAGCGAACGAAAAGAACATCTCGTCTTTTTGCTTTGGGGCGGAAACGCCCGCAAGAAGGCTGCGCTCATCGACCGCACCAAACACCTTATCCTCGAATGTGCGCACCCCTCTCCGCTTTCTGCCTATCAGGGTTTTTTCGGCTGCCGTCACTTCTCCAAAACAAACGACTATCTCATCCGGAACGCAATCCCGCCCATCGACTGGAACCTGAACGATTGATTTTCCCTGAAGATGGAAGCCCGCCCGCACTTTCGTGCGGGCGGGCTTCGGATTAAGATTTTTATTCAGTTCCGAAAAAGCCTCAACCGTTCCCTGAGAAATCTGCGATAGGCTTCGGCGGGAAATTCTCCGCCGAAACAGAGCGTCTCATAACGTACCCCGTATGCCTCAAAACGAAATCCCGTCCTGCGATATCCGTTCGAAAGATAAAATTTCAGCCGTCTTTGAAGCTGTCCGTCTTCGGGCGCATCGGGCGGCACCTCTTCGATGTCCAGCACGATCGGTTTTTTTCCGCTCCGCTCCCGCATCCGCGCCAGCAATTCCCCGCCGTATCCTTCGGAACGCAAGTCGGCGCAGACGGCAAGGTAAAACAACAGAAGAAACTGTTCCGTTTCGAGAGAGACGGTCAGGCCGATGAATTTTCCTTCCCGATCATACCCGTCGAAAGAGCACTCCCTTTTGCTCCTGCGCTTCAAGATCCGCCACGGTACTCGTTCCGCTTTCGGAAAAGCCTGAAAATACAGCCGTTTCATCTCGCGTTTGTTACGGGAACGCGCGTAACTTGTCTTCGAAAGCTCCATTTTTTCACTCCTCCGTAAAAATCAGCTCTCCCCCCTCTTCGTCCACGATCACCGTGCTTCCCATGGGGATGCTGCCGCGGATCAGTTCTTCCGAGAGCCGATCTTCCACAAGTTTTCGTATGACCCGTTTGAGAGGACGAGCGCCGAACTCTTCGTTATAGCCCTCGTCCACAAGCCTGCTTCGCGCGCGGGCGCTCACTTTCACGGACACGCCCTGCGTCTTGAGCCTCTTTTGAAGATCGATCAACATTTTTTCGCAGATCCTGACCGCATCTTCCTTGGTCAGCTTGTGGAAGATGATGATGTCGTCGATGCGGTTGAGAAATTCGGGTCGAAACTGCGCTTTCAGCGCATCGTTGATCTGCTCCCGCATCTTCTCATACTCGCTCTCCTCCTCTTCCGTACGGAATCCGAGCACACCGACTTCCTTCACCTGATGCGCTCCCACGTTGGAGGTCATGATAATGACGGTATTCTTAAAACTCACCACTCGCCCCCTGCTGTCCGTCAGCCTGCCGTCGTCAAGGATTTGCAACAGCACGTTGAACACATCGGGATGCGCTTTCTCGATCTCATCGAGGAGCAGCACGGAATAGGGCTTGCTGCGAATCCGTTCGGTAAGCTGTCCTCCCTGATTGTCCTCATATCCCACATAGCCGGGCGGCGCGCCGATCAGTTTGGAAACGGAATATTTTTCCATATATTCCGACATATCCAAACGGATCATCATGCGCTCATCCCCAAAGAGGTTTTCTGCCAGCGCCTTGCACAGGTCGGTCTTTCCCACGCCCGTCGGTCCCACAAAGATAAACGACCCGATGGGTTTTTCCGGATCTTTGAGCCCCGCCCGCGCGCGGCGAATGGCCTTTGCGACCGTACTCACCGCCTCGTCCTGTCCGACGATGCGCCGATGCAGTTCTTCTTCCAGGTTGATCAGCCGCTCGCTCTCCTCTTCGGTCAGCCTGAGTACGGGGATCCCCGTCCAGGAACTTACGATCTCCGCGATCTCATCCGAACCGATGGAGAGCCGCTTCGCATTGCGGTTATTGCTCCACTCCTCTTTCAGCGCCCCCGCTTGCTTTCGCAGCGCTTCGATCTGCTCCGCCAGCTCCGCTGCGCGCGAAAAATCCTGCCATTTGACCGCTTTTTTCTGCTCGATCACCGTCCGATCGATTTTATCCTCCAATTCGTGCAGACCGCTCGGCCCGATGTATGATCTGAGCCGCTCGCGAGAAGCCGCTTCGTCGATGAGATCGATCGCCTTGTCCGGAAGATAGCGATCGGGAATATAGCGATCGGAAAGCTTCGCCGCCGTCTCGATCGCCTCATCCGTGATCGAGACGTTGTGATGCGCTTCGTATTTGTCGCGAAGCCCCTGCAAAATGGCAACGGTATCCTCTACGCTCGGCTGTTCGACGTAGATGGGCGTAAATCTTCGCTCGAGCGCAGAGTCCTTTTCGATAAATTTGCGATACTCCTCCACCGTTGTCGCCCCTACTGTCTGCAATTCTCCTCGCGCCAGCATAGGTTTGAGAATATTCGAAGCGTCCATCGCATTCTCCGAAGAAGACCCCGCTCCCACGATCATGTGGATCTCATCGATGAACAAAATAATATCTTTTCGCGACACAATGGTGTCAATGATTTTTTTCAGACGTTCTTCAAAATCGCCCCGATAGCGCGCCCCCGCGAGCAGTCCCGTCAGATTGAGAGAAAAAACAGATTTTTCGCGCAGGATCTCCGGAACGTTTCCCGAGACGATTTCCTGCGCAAGCCCTTCGACGACGGCGCTCTTGCCGACGCCGGGCTCTCCGATCAGCACAGGATTGTTCTTGGTGCGGCGGGAAAGAATCTGAATGACCTTTTCAATTTCCGCACGCCTTCCGATGACGGGATCGAGTTTTCCCTCCCTCGCCTTCCGCGTGAGATCGGTTCCATACATATCGGAAATCGCCTCTGCCCGAGATAAAGATGCGGAATTCTGCTCTTCCCTCGGCGCCATGGGCTCCCTCTTTGCCGTCTCTGCTCTGCTCTGTCCGTAAAAGGGCGAACGCCTTTCTTCCGGATAGATCTCCTCCTGTTCTTCCTTTGCCGGACCGATCAG
This sequence comes from uncultured Clostridia bacterium, assembly GCA_944372525.1. Classification (GTDB taxonomy): domain Bacteria; phylum Bacillota; class Clostridia; order Christensenellales; family Borkfalkiaceae; genus Gallimonas. Next base: position 2,699 of record CALVZL010000016.1, on the reverse strand, counting down.
CGCCTCGGTCTTTCTGATAAGCAACGGAATATTCAAGCCCTGCATCTGCAAAATCCGATAGGCAATGCAATTTTCCGCATTCAGAATAACGAGCAGCATATGTTCCGTTCCCGTGAGCGGTTTATAGGCATTGTCCACCATGGAATATTCGATTGCGCGTTCAAAGGCGTTCTTCGTATCCGGCGTAAATCCGACGATCCGGCTCTCATGGTCGGCAATATGCTTGAGTTTCTTATAGCACTCTTCCGCATTCGCACCCATTTGCAAAAGCAGTTTGCCCGCGGCGCTTTGCTCCACGCGCATCATGCCGTAGAGAATATGCTCTCTTCCGATATAGCTGCATTGAAACCGTTTGCTCACCTCCTCCGCAATGGAAATTGCCTCGCGGAGATGATCGGAAAAATTAGAAATATACATGATTTACCTCCCGGAAAACAGCGCATTCCGCCGCCCGTCGTCTATCAGCTTCATGCCGCGCAACACTCTACCCGCATATTCGGCGCGATAGACGTCCCGATTTTCCGCGGAAAGAGGCGCGCCGTTCAGACGGTTGAGATTGGCGGGACGCATGGCAATGATGAGATTGTCCAGATCTTCCATGCTTCCCTCGAACATCCCGAGCGAAACGCCCAGTTTGACGTCGGACATCCGCAGCATAAATTCCCTGGAATCGATCCGCATGCAGTTAGTGAGAATCCCATAGGAGCGAAGAACGGTATCGGTCAGAGCGGATCCTCCCTCCTCTTTCATGCGCGTGCGCTCCATCAGTTCCATCTCTACGACCGTCATGACCGCCCGCTCGACGAGGCTGAGAATCTCCTCTTCCGAAAGCCCGAGCGTCACCTCGTTACTGATCTGAAACAGGTCTCCCTCGTTGTCGCTCCCCTCTCCGAACGCGCCGCGCACCGTAAGCCCCAGCCGCGCAAGTTCCGGAGCGATCCGCCGCATCCGGTCGCGCCGCGCGATCGCCGGAAGAAAGAGCATGACGGACGCGCGCAGCCCCGTTCCGAGATTGGTGGGACAGGCCGTCAGATAACCGAGCGTTTCATCGTAAGAAAAGGGAATGATCTCGGAAATGAGATCGTCAAGCCCCGCAATCCGCTCGTATGCCTTTTTCAGATTCAATCCGCGCATAAAATACTGTTCGCGAATATGATCCTCTTCGTGCAGCATCACGGAAATGCTCTCGTCCGACGAGACGAGCACCGCAGAAATTCTTCTGTGCTCGAAAAGATCGCGGCTGATGAGATTGCGCTCTCTGAGAAAAGAGATCTGCTCGTCGGGAAGGACATCCATGTAGTAGAGACGAAAGGACTCCACTTCGTTGAGTTCCGCGGCGACCAGCCGCACAATCGCCCGCGCTTGTTCCCTGTCCGCAAGCCGATTCGGATAGGGACAATCTTTCACGTTGCGCGCAAGGCGGATCCGCGTCGTCATCACAACATTTTCGATCTTCAGCATGTTGCTGACCTCTCCGTTGCCCGCCTCCGTCATATCTCGCCTCCCCTCGGTCCTGCTTCGGGGTGCGGCGGCTGCTCATGTTTTGCGGCGCGTTCCGCTCTGCGCTGTTCACTCAGTTCCCGAAGTTCCTCCTGCAGACGCACCGTCTCTGCGCGATTGCCGCCGCGAATCGCCTCCTCAAGCCGCTGCCGCAGTTTAAGAAATTCACAAAACAGACGATACGTCTCTCCCGGCGTCGCAACGGGACGCTTCCCCTTATGACAGAGCTCTCCCTGCGCCATGCGCACGGCGGGAAGAAGTTCTTTCCGAAAAACGCGATAACATTCATCGCAACCCAAAAGACCGCTGGCACGGAATTCATCCAGCGTCATGCCGCACTGCGGACAGAAAGAGCTTTCGCGGATCTCTCCGCCCGAATCCGAAACAGTCTTCCCGCGAGGGGAGAGCTGCTCTTTTCTCGTCCGCTCCGCAAAACATACGTCGCACAGAGAAATCGATCCGCCCTTTTTATCCGCATATTTGATATGATTCACCGCGGGACGCTTCCCGCATTGCCGGCAAAGCATGCTTTCCTCCGAAAGGTTACCGCCATTATACCATATTTTTCCTATATGTCAATCTTACCCCGAAAATATACAGACAGGGCGCGGCTTTCGCCGCCCCCGTTCCGTTTTTTATCCCTGCGTACATTTTTCGGGAAAACATTCCGCGATCTTGACATATGCACCGCGCGGCGCGGGAAATTCATACGCGCCGTAGAGACACTTCACCCGTAGCCGGGGAGTCTCTCCCTCCTCCGCATGCGAGACCGATTCGACTTCTTCCCATTTCAGAAATCGGCTGTCTGCCTTCGTGCGATCCGCCCAAAAAATTCCCTGTCTGTATAGGACAATCCTGGTTGCCGCCTTGCGAAACGCCGCCGCCGCACGCAGCGCGATGTAGGCGCCCACAAGACAGACAACGGATCCTGCGGCGGCATTCCAGAGAAAGCCCGCCGCAAGCCCGCCTGCCGAAATAAGAAATCCGATTACGACAAAAATCAGCATCTTTTTTCGCTTTCCGCCGTCGGGCAAAACAAACCGTCCGATTGCCGAATAGCGGGAAACCTTTTTGTCCTTCCCTTCTTTTCCGCGCGGCGGCCGTTCTCCCAGACAGGCAATGCCGTACTTTTCAAGGCAGGCATAGAGCCGTTCCTTTCCGTCCGTCTGCACCAGCGCAGGCGGATCGCCCGGCTTGGT
>CALVZL010000015.1 GCA_944372525.1 uncultured Clostridia bacterium | reverse complement strand
GGTAAAATGGTGGTAGTTCATACAGATCTCCTTTGTGTAAATTTTGTTTCGCAACTCTATTTTACCACAGATTTGTATGAACTCCTTTTTTTTCTTCTACTGTTGCACTTAATAGTATAATTCACCCCTGAAATAAAACTCCGTCGGTTAAGCCGACGGAGTTTCTGGTCTGAACTGTTAACTGACTGGCGGAAGCGCGCAAGCCGCGCATATGACGACCCGGCAGTCATGCGATTGTTGCTGTCACCCGCCAACGGACCTCTTTCGTGCATATTGTTTTCGTTAATTTTCACCCCGTCTTTCATGCTTGCTTCTTTTCTGTTTTCCTTTTAATTCCGCAGACGATTGGGAGGATTTCGTTATACAAATAAACGGCGCCCGCATACGCGAGCGCCGTCCTTTTTCGATCACTCCAGCTCAAACGCACCCGTATAGAGCTGATAATACTTACCTTTCTGCTCAATCAGCTGTTCATGCGTGCCGCGCTCGATAATTCTCCCCTGCTCCAACACCATGATCACGTTGGAATTTTTGACGGTGGAAAGACGATGCGCAATGACAAAGACCGTCCTGCCCTCCATGAGTTTATCCATTCCGCGCTGCACGATCGCTTCCGTCCGCGTATCGATGGAACTCGTCGCCTCATCGAGAATCATGACCGGGGGATCCGCAACGGCGGCGCGCGCGATCGAGAGCAACTGCCTCTGTCCCTGCGACAAATTGGCCCCGTTGTGCCGTATCATCGTCTGATACCCTTCGGGAAGGCGGGTGATGAAATCGTCCGCGCCCGCAAGCCGCGCCGCAGCGATGCACTCCTCGTCCGTCGCCTCCAGCTTGCCGTAACGGATGTTTTCCATGACCGTACCGGTAAAGAGATTGGTATCCTGAAGCACCATTCCAAGCGATTTCCGCAACGCAGATTTTTTGATTTTGTTGATGTTGATTCCGTCATAGCGAATTTTTCCGTCCGCAATGTCGTAAAAGCGGGTCAAAAGATTGGTGATCGTCGTTTTCCCCGCACCCGTTGCACCGACAAAAGCAACCTTTTGCCCCGGTTTGGCATACAGACTCACATCATGCAAAACAATTTTGTCCGGCGTATAACCGAAATCGACGTCGAACATCCGCACATCTCCGGCGAGCCGCGTATAGGTGACGCTGCCGTCCGCATGGTGCGGGTGCTTCCATGCCCAAACGCCCGTGCGTTCCTCGCATTCAACCAACGCCCCGTTTTCTTCCCGCGCATTGACAAGCGTAACATATCCTTCGTCCGTTTCAACGGGTTCGTCAATGAGTGCGATAATCCTTCTCGATCCCGCGAGGCCCATGACCACGGAGTTGACCTGATTGGAGACCTGGTTGATGTTATTGGTGAATTGACGGATCATCTGCAGGAACGAGACGATCAAAGCGATGGAAAACGCCTCTCCGGAAAGCCCGATATTCGGAACTCCTTTTTTCAGAAGAATGCTGCCGACCACGGCGACCACGACATACAGGATATGCCCGATGTTGGCAAGAATGGGCATCAGCATGTTGGCATATCGGTTCGCACAGTCGCTCTGTGTAAACAACGTTTGATTGACTTTGTCAAAATCCGCTTTCGCTTCTTCTTCATGACAGAATACCTTTACAACTTTCTGTCCGTTCATCATCTCCTCGATATAACCTTCCGTCACGCCCATATAGCGCTGCTGGCCGAGAAAGTACTTGCTCGCTCCTCCGCCGACAATCTTTGTGACGATAAACACAAAGGCAATTCCGATAATAGAGATCATCGTCAAAAGCAGGCTGTACCAAACCATGATAAAGAAAAGCGTGAGCACCATGACCGTCGAAACGATGAGCTGCGGAATACTGACTCCGATCATCTGGCGCAGCGCATCGATATCGTTGGTATAATAGCTCATGATATCGCCGTGGTTGTGCGTATCAAAATACCGAATGGGAAGATCCTGCATGCCGTCGAACATCTGCTGACGCATGTTTTTAAGAAATCCCTGTGTTATGATCGCCATGAGCTGGTTATAGATCGCACCGGAAATGAGAGAAAGAACGTACATCCCGATGAGAATAAACATATATCGGGAAATCTCGCCGCCATAAGTTTCCCAATATCGGGAAATCTCGCCGCCATAAGTTTCCCAACCGACGCCCTCGCCGAGCGCCTGCTCGATCACGGTGAAAATATTCTGCATGAAAATCGCGGGAAGCGAACTGACGATCGCATTGAAAATAATACAAACGATCGAGATCGTAAGCATTCTCGGATAATAACGAAACAGAGCTTTGACAAGGCGCGGAACGACTTTCACACGCGGCTGAATTTCACGCTTCATCCTTTTTCCCTCCCTTGGTCTGCGATTCGTATACTTCCGTGTAGATTTTATTGTGATACAGCAATTCCTGCGGCGTTCCGAACGCGTCGATTTTTCCGCCGTCCATCACGAGAACGCGGTCCGCGTCTTCTACCGAAGAAATACGCTGCGCAATGATGATTTTCGTCGTCGTGGGGATATACTCCCGCAGGGCTTTGCGAATGAGCGCGTCCGTGTGCGTATCGACCGCGCTCGTCGAGTCGTCCAAGATGAGGATCTTCGGCTTTTTCAGAAGCGCGCGCGCAATGCAGAGGCGTTGTTTCTGTCCTCCGGATACGTTCGTGCCTCCCTGTTCGATATAGGTGTCGTACCCCTGAGGAAACGCGCGCACAAATTCGTCTGCCTGAGCGAGCCGACATGCTTCGACGAGTTCTTCATCGGTGGCGTTTGCATCGCCCCAGCGAAGGTTTTCCTTGATCGTTCCGGAAAAAAGCACGTTTTTTTGCAACACAACGGAAACCTGATTGCGAAGGGACGTGAGATCGTATTCTTTCACGTTCCTTCCTCCCACCTTCACTTCCCCCTCCGTCGCGTCGTAGAGGCGGGAAATGAGGTTGACGAGCGAGGTCTTGCTCGAACCGGTTCCTCCGATAATTCCGATCGTTTCGCCCGATCGGATCTGCAAATTGATATCATTCAGAACATTCCGTTCTGCGTCCTTGCTGTATTTGAAGGAAACGCCGACAAATTCCACAGATCCGTCCGCAACCTCCGTTATGGGATTTTCCGGATTCTTCAGGGTGCTCTCTTCGGCGAGGATCTCGCAGATACGCCGCGCCGATTCCATAGACATCGTGATCATGACAAACACCATCGAGAACATCATGAGCGACATGAGGATCTGCATGCCGTAGACGATGAGCTGTGAAACCTGTGCCACGCCGATCGTAACACCCGCCGTCTTCAGAATATAATAGGAGCCGACAAACAGCACGGAAGAAATGACCGTATAAAAAGCCGTCTGCATGATCGGGTTGTTCCATGCGAGAATACGCTCCGCGCGCGTGAAATCTTTGCAGACATCCTCCGCCGCACGATTGAATTTCTGTTTCTCGTAGTCTTCTCTCACATAAGACTTGACAACGCGCATGCCGTTGACGTTTTCCTGAATGGATTCGTTGAGGTTGTCGTACTTTTTGAAAACCTTATAGAACAGCGGCATGGTCTTTTTCATGATGAAGATCAGCGCCACGGCGAGCAAGGGAATGACGGCCAGGAAGATAAGCGAAAGCGCACCCCCCATGATGCCTGCCATCACAAACGAAAAGATCATCATAATCGGACAGCGAATGGCAAGACGCACAATCATCATATAGGCGAACTGCACGTTCGTGACGTCCGTCGTCATACGCGTGACAAGAGACGGCGTGGAAAACTTATCGATGTTTTCAAAGGAAAATTCCTGGATCTTGTAATACATGTCCTTTCGGACGTTCTTTGCAAATCCAGCCGAGGCGCGCGCACAGCAGGCACCTGCCAATGCCCCGAACACCAACGACAAAAACGCCATCCCGATCAGGATCCCCCCGTATTTCCAAATCATCGCCATTTCGATCGCTTCCGCACTCCCCGCGTGTTCGATGTAAGCAACGAGCAAAGAGATCACGTAGGGAATCAGACATTCGAGAATGACTTCGATTGTGACAAATACAGGCGAGAGAATGGATGCCGTTTTGTACTCCCTGACACATTTCGCAAACGTTCTGATCATAACTATCTCCGTAACCTATGATTAACTGGTTTCATATAGAAAAAGGCGCAAAATCCGAGAACAGATTCCACGCTCAGCAAATACAGTGTTTATTTTATCACGAATCAAGAAAAATGTCAAGCGTACAGCTGTTTATTTCTCTATTTTTCTTTCTGCAGAACTCACCCCGCTTAGCCGATGGTTTTTCGGTTTCGGACTGTCAGCTTTGATCCCTCCGGCGGCACAACATATGAGGCAGCCTTCCGATATGCGATTGTTGTTTGCTCCTTGTAAACGGGTCTCTCGTGTATCTTGTTCTTCTCCGCTTGCCTTCCTCCGTCTTTTCTTCTTATTTCTTTTTTTCCTGCTATTCCCCTCTTTCTCCATCGGCAATGCCGATTTCCGCGGACGATCCGCAGGTTTTGGGATACAAAAAAACCGTCCGCGCATTTTCTGCGCGGACGGAAAAAACAGACATTGGGACCGATCCGCTTCGGATCAACCGTTTATACTGCCGTGTTGACCGTGATATTTCCCGACGTCGCCGGCGGATCGACCGTTCCCGTTGCAGTATTGTCTGAAAGCCTTATCGTCGTTACGTCACCTTCTTTCAGGGCATGCATCTGTCCGAGAATCATGTAATAACCAGTGACCGTTCCCTCCCGGCGCGTCACATAGGTGACCGTTCCCGCATTCGTGCACCCGGTGATCGAAATGGTTGCCTCTTTCGCACTCCATGAACGGCCGAAAATTCCGCCCGCAGTCAGTGTGTTGTCCGGGCTGTCTTCTTGTGCAACGGCGTCGGTGATGCAGGCGACGATCTTTCCGCTGTTGGTGCAATTCTCGATCTTCACCGTTCCCTTGGTCTGCTGATTCGCCATAATGCCCGCGGCATGGACCGCCTCGACGGTTCCGGTATTCTCGCACCCGCTGAGGGTGAGAGAAAACCCGCTGCCCGTCTGGATGGAGATCCCGAGAATCCCGCCCGCAGTGCTGAATCCGGCGCCGCCGTCCACCAGCGAAGTGATCGCCGCATTGTTGATGCAATTGTTGATCGCCACCGATCCTTCGACAGAAGTTCCGTTCAGTCCCCCCACAAATCCGACGATCCCGCCGATCCGGCTGTGGCTGGTGATCGAACCGTTGACTATGACGTTTTCCACCGTCGCATTCAACGCCCCACGCTCGCCGTTTTGATAGATCCCCCCGATCGCGCCGCCCACGGTATGATTGTTCCAAGAGGTAGGATCGTCCTTCCCCTTGCCCGCGATGCCGGGATTCTCCATAAAGACTTCGAGCGTCACGTCTTGAAACGTCCCGCCCCCGAAGACGGAGATAAATCCGAAATACGTGTAGTAATTTGCGCTTCCGCCTTCGACCTGATAACTTGTCTGCGTGGCGTCCGTCATGACGATCCCGCTGATGCTGTGCTCGTTTCCGTAAAAGTCTCCGTCGTAATAGAGGATGGGGACCACTTCCGCGCCCGAAAGATCGATATCTGCGCCGAGCACAAAGACAAAGTCTTCATGTTCGTTGGACGACGGATGCGCAACATTTTTCGACTCATCGAATACCACGCCCTGATTCAGATAGTCCATGACGGAGATGAGCTGCCCGGGCAGGACGACCCGCGCGCCCTTGATTTTGTCTCCCACCTTCCAGACGGCGGACGTGGAGGTATTGGCAATCAATTTATCCTCGGTAGCAACCACGTTTTCGGTCATCCAGGTATCATCCCGACGAATCTGTTTTTCCAGCGTGATCGCCGCTCCGTATTCTTCTTCAGTGTAGACGACCCCCTCGTATTCGCTCGGATAGGAGATCATGTAGTTTTCGTCCACATAGAGCACCCGATTGAGCGTCTTGGACCAAATGAATTTGTGATCTTTGGAGAGCGCCTTGTAATCCTGCGCGTCCATTCCCGCCTCGTTGAGTACGTCGAGCACGTCGAGCACGCTATCCGGCTTTCCGTTCATGCCCTCGTCTGCGATGAGCGCCGTATTCATGTTTCTGACCGCCTGAATGTCGCTCGACTGATTGGCCTTTTCCACCACATAGATAAAAGTGGGGATGAGGACCGCCGCAAGGATCGCGATGACCGCGATCACGATGACGAGCTCCGTGATCGTAAACGCCCGTCTGTGCCTGTTCGCCATACGTTTCATAGTTTTCTCCCTCTCTGATTTATTGATTCTTTCCTTTCGGAATTCCTCTTAAAATTTTTTTTGCGTTGTGCCAACGCAAAAAAGGGCTAGCCCTTTTTCTGCCATCTCTATCGAATTCTGCTTTACGCGCCGATTATATCATATGTTTTTCGGCTTGTCAATATAGTGAATGAATTTTTTTAAAGAAAAAGCGCCCCGCACGGGGCGCCCTCGGAAAATCCCGTTTCAGCTGTGCCGGAGCAGCAGCTCCGTACAGATCTCGCTCAGCCGCACGTCTTTCTCCTCCAGCAAGACGATGAGGTGATAGAGCAGATCGGCGCTTTCTTCGATCAGCTCTTTTGCATCGGAATTTTTAGAGGCAATGACCGTCTCCACCGCCTCCTCCCCCAACTTTTTGGCGATCTTGTCCACTCCCTTTTCAAAGAGATACGAAGTATAGGAGCCCTCCGCGGGATGCTCCCGCCGATCTGCCGCAATCCGCTCCAATTCGGCGAGAAAACGCACGCCCGCGCGCTCGTCCGCAAGCAGGGAACGGAAAAAACAGCTTCGGTTCCCCGTATGGCAGGCGGCGCCCGTCTGTTCGACCTGCATCAGAATGCAATCGCCGTCGCAGTCGAGGGCGGCGCCCAGCACCCGCTGCAGATGTCCGCTCGTCTCTCCTTTCTTCCAGAGACACTGTCTGGAACGGCTGTAGTAGTGCGCATATCCCGTTTGCATTGTCTTTTCCAGCGCTTCGCGGTTCATGTACGCCTGCATCAGCACGTCTCCGCTCTCATAATCCTGCGCGATCGCGCAGATGAGTCCCTTTTCGTCAAATTTGACGAGCGAAAGATCCAAATCCCACATCCTTCATTCCTCCCCGCAGCGGATGGGCAAACCGCGCTCCGCCAGATATCGTTTCAAATCCTTCATTCTGATCAGTCCGAAATGAAACAGAGAAGCCGCCAGCGCCGCGTCTGCCTTTCCTTCGGTGAGCACATCGTAAAAATCCCCCATTTTTCCCGCGCCGCCCGAAGCGATCACGGGGATGTTCACCGCCTCCGCCGCCTGTCTCGTCAGCTCGAGATCGTACCCCTCTTTCGTCCCGTCGCGGTCCATGCTCGTGAGCAAGACTTCGCCCGCGCCCAATTCCGCGCCTCGGACGATCCATTCGATTGCGTCCAGCTCCGTCCGAACCCTTCCTCCGTTGAGATAGACGTCATAACGGCCCTCGGGATTCCTCTTTGCGTCCACGGCGAGCACAACGCACTGCCTGCCGAACCGCATCGCCGCTTCCGTGATGAGTTCGGGACGGCGGATCGCCGCGGAATTGACCGCTATTTTATCCGCCCCGCAGGAAAGCATGGTGCGGAAATCCTCGACCGTGCGGATCCCGCCGCCCACCGTCAGCGGAAGAAACACCTGCTCGCTCGCGCGGGAGATGATATCCCACATCGGACGTTCGCCGCGATAACTCGCCGTAATATCCAAAAAGACGATCTCGTCCGCGCCGAACGCGTTGTACAGCTTTGCCGTCTCCACCGGATCGCCGGCGTCCGTCAAATGGACGAAATTCACGCCCTTGACGACCCGCCCGTCCTTGAGATCGAGACAGGGAATAATTCTTTTGCTCAGCATTCCAATTCTCCGATCGCCTCTTTCAGCCCGATCGCGCCCGTATAAATCGCCCGTCCCAAAACGGCGCCGTAGACGCCCTGCGCCGAGAGCGCGCGCAGATCGTCCATGTCTTTGATCCCCCCCGACGCGATGATCCTCAGTCCCGTCTCCGCCATCCGAACCGTCTCTTCCAGATTGACGCCGGAAAGCGCGCCGTCGCGGCCGATGTCTGTAAAGACCGCGTCTCTCACGCCGAGCGCCCTCGCTTCACAGCCGAATTCAAAGGCGTCTTTGTCCGCCCGCTCCGTCCAGCCTCTGACTGCCAGTTTGCCCCCCGAAGAATCGATCCCGACCACGATGCGTTCGCCGAATTCCTCCACCGCTTCAAACAGCACTTGCGGAGCCTCCGCACAAACCGTCCCCAGCACGCAGCGCTCGGCTCCCGCCCGAATCGCGCGGCGGATTTCGTCCGCAGACCGAAGGCCGCCGCCCGTCTGGACGGGAACCCCAAGCGCAGCGATCCGCTCCAGCTGTCTGTGGAACCCGCTCTTCTCTCCGAAAGCTCCCGCAAGGTTGACGACGTGCAGCCGTGCCGCGCCGCAATCAATCCAGCGCTTTGCGCATTCTACGGGATCGCCGAAATCGGTGACCTTATCCCGTTTACCGTATAAGAGCCGCACGGCGCGCCCCTCCAAAATATCGATCGCAGGAAAGAGTTTCATCTCATAACCTCATAAAATTGCGTAAAAGCTGCAGACCCGCATCGCCGCTCTTTTCGGGGTGAAACTGCACGCCGTATGCATTCCCCGCGTGCACCGCCGAAGCATAGACAAGCCCGTACTGTGTCTTGCCGATCGTAAAGCATTCCTCCGTATCCGCATAATAACTGTGGACAAAATAGAACTGCGTTCCGTCCGAAATTCCTTTGAAGAGAGGCGAGCGCATCTCGCGGACGGCATTCCAACCGATCTGAGGAATCTTTCCCTCGGTAAAACGCACGACCTTCCCCTCGATCAGAGAGAGCCCGCAAAAAGAGCCTTCTTCTTCGCTCTCCGACAGCAAAAACTGCATTCCGAGACAGATCCCGAGCAACGGTGTATCACCGATCCGCGCCAAGAGATAACGGTCCAGCCCCGTCTCTCTGAGCTCCGCGATTCCGTGGCCGAAGCTGCCCACGCCGGGAAGAATGAGCCGCTCGCAGCGATCGAGCGCCTCTTGTTCCCGCGTGACGACGGCGCTCCCTCCGAGATATTCGACTGCTTTCTGCACGGAACGCAAATTTCCCGTTCCGTAATCCAAAATTCCGATCATTCGATCATCCCTTTGGAAGAGGGGATCCTGTCGGAGACGATTTTCACCGCGTCGCGTACGCAGAGCGCAAGCGCCTTGAAGATCGCCTCCGCCATGTGATGCGCATTCCCTCTGCGCAGCAGTTTGATATACAGATTGATCCCCCCGCGATAGGAGAATGCGCGCAAAAACTCCTCGATCAGTTCTAGATCAAAGTCACCGACTTTTCCCGTGAGAGAATCTTCGAAGGAGAGATATGCCCTGCCGCTGAAATCAACGGCAACGAGCGCCGCCGTCTCGTCCATGGGAACCAGCCGCTGCGCAAACCGCGCGATCCCGTATTTATCCCCGAGCGCCTCCCGCATCGCCTCGCCGAGCACAATGCCGACATCCTCGACCGAATGATGAAAATCCACCTCGGTATCGCCCTTGCAGGTGACGGTCAGATCGCAACCGGAATGTACGGAAAACAATTCCAACATGTGGTTGAAAAATCCGACCCCGCTGTCAATGACGGCTTGTCCCCTTCCGTCCAGATCGAGACGAAGCGAAATCGCCGTCTCCTTTGTCTTTCTTTCAATGGTTGCCGTTCTCATTCCTTCTCCTCCTCTCTTGCAAGAACTGCGCGCGCATGCGCTTCCAGCCCCTCGCTGCGTGCAAGCCGCACAATGTCCGCCGCATCCTCTTCGAGCGCCTCTTTCGTATAGCCGATCACGCTCATTTTGCGAGTGAAGACGTCTTCATTCAGCACGGAATAAAATTTCGCGCTCCCTCCCGTGGGAAGAATATGATCGGGCCCCGCAAAATAATCTCCCACCGGTTCCGGAGTATATCCGCCCAAAAAGACGGCGCCCGCACTACGGATATGCGGCAAGAGCAACTCGGGTTCCCGCGTATAGAGTTCCAAATGCTCCGGCGCGATCTCTTCGGCGAGCTCGCACGCCCGCTCTATATTGTCCGCGACAATGATCCCTCCTCCGTATGCAAGAGACTTGCGTGCAATCTCCTCGCGCGGCAATGTCTTCAAACGCGCCTCCACCCGTTCGCACACCCGATCTGCCAATGCGGCATCGTCAGTTATCACAATGGCGCGGGCAAGCACGTCGTGCTCTGCCTGAGAAAGCATGTCCGCCGCCACACAGTCCGCATTCGCATACGAATCCGCTATGATGAGGATCTCGCTCGGACCCGCGAGCATATCGATCCCGACCGTTCCGCAGACCTCTTTTTTGGCAAGCGTCACGTAGAGATTGCCCGGTCCCGCAATGACATCTGCTTTCTTTACGCTTTCCGTTCCGTAAGCGAGCGCCGCGATCGCCTGCGCTCCCCCCATCTTGTACACGTCGTCCGCGCCGCACTCCTTTGCCGCGACAAGCACAAGAGGATGGACTCTTCCTTCCTTTGCGGGAGTCGCCACCGTGATGCGGCGTACGCCTGCCGCGCGCGCCGGCAAGACGCCCATGAGAACGGAGGAAGCAAGCGGCGCCGTTCCGCCCGGGACATAGATCCCGGCATGCGCGACGGGACGCACCACGTACCCCGTCGTTCTGCCCCGTTCGGTGACGATATTGTCCCTCCGTCCCGCCCTCTTATGATAGGAATAGACGTTTTCGATCGCCCGCTTCAGACTTTTCAGAAGTTCGGGCGAGACCTCTGCATACGCTCTTTCGTATTCCTCTTCGCTCACGCGGAAACTCTCCTTCGTCAGCTGCGTCCCGTCGAAGCGCGCCTCGTATTCGAACACCGCCTCATCTCCGCGCGTGCGAACGGAAGAGAGAATCTCGCGCACTCGCGCAAGTTCCTCCGTTCTGTCTTCAAACGCGCGACGAAGCAATTCCGCGCAGTTATCTTCCCGATATACTTTCATCCGACCACCTCTCTGAGTTTCCCGATCAACGGAAGGAGCTGCTCCGATTTGGTCTTCAGACAGACCTTGTTGACGACGAGCCGCGCCGTAATCTCGGGAAACACTTCCTCCAACACGACCAAACCGTTCGCCTTCAGCGTAGAGCCCGTCTGCACGACATCGAAGATCACATCGGAAAGTCCCGTCACGGGCGCAAGTTCGATCGATCCGTGCAGAGGAACGATTTCCACCTCTTCTCCCCGATCGAAAAACAATCGTTTTGCCGTATTCACATATTTCGTCGCCACACGCAGGCAGGGCCGCGTGAGTGCGTCTTTGCGAGCCGGGAACCCCGCGATGCACATCGAACAGCGCCCGATCCTCAGATCGAGCATCTCGTACAGATCACGGTTTTCTTCCAAAAGCGTATCTTTTCCGACGATCCCCAAATCCGCAACGCCCGCCTCTACATAGATGGGCACATCGGACGGTTTGACAAGAAAAAATCCGAACTTTCCGTCCGCACTCTCCAATACGAGCCGCCGGGTCTCCGAACGGAGCACGGCGGTATCCACGCCGCATCGCTCCAACAGCTTTGCGCTCTCCTCCGCCAGTCTTCCCTTCGCCAAAGCAAAATAGATCACGCCTTCCCCTCCTCATAGATCACGGTATAGCCTTCCGCTTTCAGCCGATCCGCCTCTTCCGCACCGCAGACAGGAGAAAGGCTTACATTCCTGCCCGACGAAGCAAGCGCAAGAAAGGTACGGTACCCCGCCGCCTCTGCTCCTGCAGCACAGACAACGACGTCTGGCTTTCTTTCCGAGGGAAGCGTTCCCTGCCGTTCGAGCGCAATGAGAATACGTTTGAGTCCCATGGCAAATCCGACCGCGGGAATATGCTTGCCGAAATCGTCGGCGAGAAAATCGTACCGCCCGCCGCTGAGGAGCGGAGACCCCACTTCCTTTACCAATCCGGAAAAAACGATTCCGGAATAATAGGAAAGCCGTTTGACCGTACCCAGATCAAAACAAACGCATTTGTCGTATCCCATCTCTGCGAGAAGGGCGCTGACCCGCTTAAGATGTTCGATCGCCGCGGCAGAACGGGAATTGGACGCAAGCTCCGCCGCCCTGTCGAGCACTTCCGCTCCGCCAAAGAGAGTGGGAAGCGCAAGAATGGCGTTGCGCAGTCCTTTCCCCGCGCCTGCCTTCTCGAGCAACCGTTCGGCATTCAACCCGTCTTTGGCGTCGACATAGGAACGCAACAGCTCCGCCTCACGCTCCGATAGTCCGCATTCCTCGGAAATCCCGCTGAAATAACCGACGTGTCCCACATCGATGATGAATTCCCTCAGACCCGCCTCTTTCAGGCATTCCGCGGCAAAGGCGATCGCCTGCGCATCGGAAAAGGCCCCTTCTTCGCCAAGACATTCCACTCCGGCCTGAAAGATCTCGCGGCTCGTAAGATCGCCGCCGCATTGCAATTCCCATTTGTCTGCAAAATAACACAACCGCGCATGATCGAGCCCCTGTCTCGTCGCCGCAATGCGGGAAATGGAAAGCGTCATGTCGGGACGAAGCACCAAAAGTTTGCCGTCCGTATCTGTGAGCTTGAACATCTGTTCCTGCGGAACGGCGTTCCGGATACGTGCATAGCTGTCATAATATTCGAGGGCGGCGGGAAGCACGGGCTGAAATCCGCACGCCGTAAATTTTTGCTGCAGCCGCGTCTTGAGATCGGTCAGGATACGGCACTCCCGCGGCAAAATATCCTGCACGCCTGCGGGCAGTTTGCAATAATTCATGTTCGGCTCCAAAAGATTAGTCGGTTTATTATATCATACAGTATGCAAAAAAGTCAACGGTTTCCCGCGCATTGCGCCGAAACATCGCAACGGGAGATGCATCCGCCGACCGGAACGAAAAAAAAGAAGAGGACATTCCTCTTCTCCTTGAACCCGTGCGCCTTTCGCGCTGCGGAACTCAGCCGTCCAATTCGGCGCGGAACCGCGCCATGATCTTGGTTTCGATCCGTGAAATCTGTACTTGAGAAACGCCGATTTCCCGCGCGACTTCGCTCTGCGTCATATCCCGGAAATAGCGCAGCATCACAATCTTTTTTTCCCGTTCGGGCAGCCGTTCGATCGCCGATTTCAAAAGCATATGCTCGATCATTTCTTCCTGCGAATCCTCCGCAGGCAACCGTTCGGCAAGAGAAACGGACTTTTCATCCTTATAATCCGTCTGTTCATAGAGCGAAACGGGCATGTGCGAAGAACCGAGCGTAAAAACGACCTCCGCTTCATCCATGGAAAACGCCTCCGCAATTTCTTTCACGGAGGGCTGCTCTCCTTTTTCTGCCGTATACCGCTCGATGAAGAGATTCATTTCCCGCGCCGTCCGTTTCATGGCGCGGGAGACCTTCACGCTTCCGTCGTCCCGCATGAAGCGCTTGATCTCTCCCGCGATCATCGGCACGGCATACGTTGAAAAGCGCACGCCGTATCCTTCATCAAACCCTGATATCGCTTTGAGAAACCCCATACAGGCCAGCTCATAGAGATCCTCGTACTCTACTCCCTTCCCGAGGTAACGCTTGAGAATGCTCTTGAGCAAAGAGGAATTGTGTGTCAGAAGCTTTTCCTTTGCCTCGCCGTCCCCTTCTTTTGCCGCTCTCAGACAGCGCAACGTCTCACGTTCATCGAGCATCTGCTTCTGCCTCTGCGCCGAAGCATTTCCGCATGTCCACCTTCGTTCCCTTCCCTGCCTCCGAACGGACGGAAAATTCGGTCATAAACGTCTGCATGATGGTGAATCCCATTCCGGAACGCTCCTCCCCCGGCACCGACGTATAGAACGGCGTGAGCGCACGGTCTACGTCTTCGATCCCGCGCCCGCTGTCGGAAACCGTGATATGTAACGTCCGCCCCTGAGTTTCGCAGTCGAGGACAATCCAGCCCTCTCCTCCCGCATATGCGTGCACGATACAGTTGGTCACCGCCTCCGAAACGGCGGTCTTGACGTCGGAAAGTTCGGAAAGCGTCGGGTTGAGCGGAAGCGCAAACGCCGCGACAACATTGCGCGCAAACACCTCGTTTTCCGAACGGGACAAAAATTTCAGTTGCATTTGATTGCTCATACTTTCCCCTGCTGTTTGGGCGTCAGCGCATAAATGCCGCTGAGCGTCAGAATCTTGTCTGCATTCCGATCCGGATTTTCCAGGTACATTGCGATCCCGTATTTTTTCAGCCGCCGATATCGCCCCATCAGAAATCCGATCCCGGTGGAATCCATAAACCGCACTCCCGCAAGATCGAATACGGCGCGGGATACGCCCGCCTGGGCGTCGATCGCCTCATCCGCGGCGCGGCGGATCTGCGAAGCGGAATGTTCATCCAATTCCCCGCTCAGATAGATATACAGCGCATCGCCCCGACGGCAACTTTGTATCTGCATAGGCCGCCTCCGTTCCGTGATGAGACCATTGTAACGAAAATCATCCGTCTGTTTTTGACTGACTCACACGATTGCTGAAAAAAAATGTCGAAAAAAAGTCAGGATATTTTGGAAAAAAGCCGCAAAAAACACTTGACATTTTTACCTGTTTATACTATGATAGACAAGCGTTGCACGTTTCGGCACCTGTTTGCGGGCCTTTAGCTCAGTTGGTTAGAGCAGTCGGCTCATAACCGATCGGTCCGCGGTTCAAGTCCGTGAAGGCCCACCACTTTCGCTGAAACCGCGCTCTGCGGAATTTGAACGAGCGGCGCTGCATCCGTACGCGACAAATCTCATATTTGGCCCAATAGCTCAGTTGGTTAGAGCGCCAGCCTGTCACGCTGGAGGTCGACGGTTCGAGCCCGTTTTGGGTCGCCAAACAAAAAGCCTCATTCCCCAATGAGGCTTAAGCATGCCTTGGTAGCTCAGATGGTAGAGCAACGGACTGAAAATCCGTCTGTCGGTGGTTCGATTCCGCCCCAAGGCACCACCTGCTGGTGTAGCTCAACTGGCAGAGCAGCTGATTTGTAATCAGCAGGTTGCGGGTTCGATTCCAGTCACCAGCTCCATACGTCTATCGGAGAGACCTCACAATTTCATATGGGAAGATTCCAGAGCGGCCAAATGGATCAGACTGTAAATCTGACGTCTACGACTTCGGTGGTTCGAATCCACCTCTTCCCACCATCTTAAAGGCGATGCCCGTTCGGGCATCGCCTTTTACGCCGCAATCAACTGCACAGTTAAACGCCGCTCCCCTCCGCCGAACCGTCTTTCCGCACGAATATGACGAAACAGGATTCCGAAACGGACGCCGAAAAAAGAGCCGCGGAAACCGCATCGGAGTCCCAGTTCTTTCGCAAAATACAGCCGAAGGTTTTAGGGTGCCGAGGGGAGAAATTTCAGGCAGTCGGAATTTATTCAATAATCCGATCCCGCCGGGTCAAAAATGTTGAAACACGGATTGACGAATCACCCCTTTTATGCTACATTAAGTATGTCGGCAACGTTTGGAGAAATCATGCGAAATGAAAAACCGGAAACTGATTTTTGGTCTTATCTTTTGTATTTTAACAATTGCGGCATGCGCATACGGCATCTCATTGTTCCTCATTGCCTTACGTCTGCAAGAACAACAGTCTATAGAAGGACTTGCACTGATTGTCGTGATTCCCGCAATACTGATCGTAATGTGTATACAATTTGCGCTTTCTGTCGGATCGATCGTCTTCAATCTTCTCTGCATTCGCCGCGAAGAACGGCACGTCCGCATCACCGCCTATACGGCTTTCGGGCTGACAGCTCTCTGCCTGCTTATCACGCTCGCCTTTTTTCTTGCCGTTCTGCTTTGAATCTTGCGGCAAATCGAATCCGCCTCCTCGAACTCCGACAAAATCGAAGAAATTTTCGAAGAACGATTGACAAGCGAAACAAAATCCTGTATACTGAGATTACGGGGTTATAGCGCAGTTGGTAGCGCGTTTGAATGGCATTCAAAAGGTCAGGGGTTCGACTCCCCTTAGCTCCACCAGTCCAAACCTAAAACGAACTCCTTTTGTGAGAATAGTTTTAGGTTTTTTCTTTTATTTACTGTTACTGCAAAACATGATATAATTACATTGTTAAAACAAGAAAATTTGGGGCCGGAGAAGGACAATGTTATACGATGCTAAAAAGGTCGATCTACCTAAAGAGTTATATGATTCTATAGAAAAACTTTATTCTTGCGAGAAAAAACTTATAAACCATTATGATTTGCTTCAATAAAGCGATAAACTTTCATTTAACGGAGTTATAATGCAACCAAAAAATCTTTTAACCGCAAAAAATCGAAACGAATTGCGCGTGTGGCTTGCGGAAAATTATGATAAAGAAAGCGAATGTTGGGTAATTGTAAAGCGCGGCAGACCGCAAAACGACAATACGTTTTGGCATATAGACGCAGTTGAAGAAGCAATGTGTTTTGGTTGGATAGACAGCACTACTAAAACGCTTGAAAACGGAATTACCGCACAAAAATTAGTACCACGAAAGAAAAAAAGTTTGTGGTCGGAACTCAATAAAGAACGTTGCAGACGACTTGAAAAATTAGGATTAATGACGGAAGCAGGACGCGCCGTTCTGCCTGATATGTCTGCAAATGGTTTTGTAATAAATAACGAGATACTAACGGCGTTGAAGGCAGATCAAACAGTTTGGCAAAACTTTAATAATTTTCCGCCATTGTATCAGCGGGTACGCATAGACACAATTCAAATAAAGAAAAAACAACCCGATTTATATAATAGCAGATTGCAAAAATTTATCGAGAATACAAAGAAGGGTATTATGTACGGCGAA
>CALVZL010000014.1 GCA_944372525.1 uncultured Clostridia bacterium | reverse complement strand
GTCTCATACGAGACGATTTCCGAAAAGCCCGCCGAGGACGAACCCACGGAGGACGAGCCCGCCGAGGACGAACCCACGGAGAACGAGCCCGCCGAGGACGAGCCCACGGAGAACGAGCCCGCCGAGGACGAGCCCGCCGAGGACGAACCCACGGAGAACGAGCCCGCCGAGGACGAGCCCGCCGAGGACGAGCCCGCCGAGGATGAGCCCGCCGAGGACGAACCCGCCGAGGAACGCGACGAAACGCAGGGACAAGCCGGCGAACGGACGATCAGCGCCGACCTGATTCGCGGACACATCAACACCATCATCCTGCGCTCTCTCTACGACGGCGACAAGTACGGCTATGCGATCATTGCCGAGATCGAGCGAAAAAGCCACAAACAATATCAGCTCAAACAACCCTCTCTGTACAGCGCTCTCAAACGCCTTGAACGGGAAGGCTATGTCACTTCCTATTGGGGCGGTTCGGTCAGCGGCGGCAGAAGAAAATATTTCTCGCTCACCGATGCGGGAAAAGAGATCGCCGAACGCAATCAGTCGGAATGGGAATATTCCCGTACCGTGATCGACAGTCTGATCTCCGACAGAGACTTCGATTTCAACCAGTCTCCGCCTTCTCCCGTTGACATGCGCGTGCTCAAACAATCGACCTCGCGCGTCCCGGGAAGAGAAGAGCCGAAAGAAGAATATTTTGATCTTGAAGACGACATGCACGCTGATTCTCCCGCCCCGCAATATTTCAGAGCACCTTTTTCCTTTGAGGAAGAGCCGGAAGAAGAGGAAAACGCCGCTGCGACCGCAGCCGAAGACAGTGTCTTAGAATCGGCGGAAACGCTCCCCGACAATCGGGAACAGGAACTTGCCGACCGACGTGCCGCGCTTGAAGAGGAATTTGCCAAAATAGAAGAGGCCCAAGCGCGCCGCGAAGAAGAGTTGCGTGCGAAAGAGGAAGCGCTCCGCAACGAAGAAGCACAGCGCCTTCGTCGGGAAGAAGAACTTCTCCAACGCGAACACGCTTTGCAGGAGGAGGAAGAACGCCGCAAACGGATTCTGGCAGAAGAGACGGAAAAAGCTGAAACGGAACGGCTCCGTGCGGAATACCGTGCCCGCGAAGAAGCGCGGATCGCGGAAGAAATGCGCATTCGCCGAGAGGCGGAAGAGATCGCACGCGCGCGCTATGAACAGCAGCTGCGCGAATATGAGGAGCATCGCCGTGCCGAGGAAGAAGCGCGCCGCGCCGAAGAGGAAGCGCGCCGCGCCGAGGAACAGGCAAGACTGGAAGAAGAGACACGCCGCGCCGAAGAAGAGGCAAAACGCAAAGAAGAAGCGCGTCTGGAAGAAGAACGTCTGAAACACAACGAAGAACGTGCGCACGCCATGGCGCTGAATGCGGAAAAAGAACAGCAAAACGCGCGCATTCTGGAGATGGAGCCCTTCATCGAAGAACGCGCCCGTTATGAGAAAATGCTGCGCGATCAGGAAGAACGCTTCCGCTCTCTCCATGAACGGGAGCTTGCCGAACAAGAACAGCGCATTCGCGAAGAGGATGAAGTGCTCTTCCGTCAGCGCGAGCAGCAGATGATCCATCAGAACTATCTCAACCTCGTCAATACGCCTCCTGCGGAAGAGCGACCCTCTCAAAACGAATACACCTATTATTCCCCCTCGGCACGCACCGAATCCAATGCAACCGCCGCACAGACAGGCAATCCGGAACGAAACAGAGAATACCGTTCCGTCATACGCAAACTTTACTCTAATACGCTGAAACAGGAGCCTGCCGCCGGGAAGAAGGAAAAAACTCCCCTTCCGCAATCCGCCGTGCGCACCGCCGCTCCCGTTTCACAGCCCGTCTCCCCCGCTCCCGCCAAAAAAGCTGTCGCTCCCGTGGCGGCAAAAGCGCTGGACGGCGTTGATTTCTACGATTTGGAGACCCGCGCCGCACAAGACGGAATTCGAATCACAACGTCCGGAGGAAGGTCTAAGACGACAAACAACACGCTGTCCGTGAACCTTGTGCACAAGGGAAGAGCGCTCTTTTTGAGTGCAATTGTCGTCTTTTTGATCTGCATCGCAGAAGGAAGTCTCACGCTCGGATTCCTCAACCGCCTCGGACTGCCCCGGTTCTATCCCTATTTCATCTGGGGAACCGGACTCGCGCTTCTGCTCGTAACGGGATTGGCCTATCTCAACCATTACGGCGAACGCGCCTTGCGGCAGACGGGCAATCTCCTGGTCAACGCCATCGTCACCTATGCGCTCTGCGTTATCGTCATTCTGATTGTCGCACTTGCCGCGCAGATCGATTTCTCCAAAGCAGGCGATCTCGCGACTTACGTCGTCATTCCGATTGTCTATTTCTTCAATCTTCTCGTGTTTTGCATCTGCTACTATCTGCAGATCAGACCGCAGAAAGATTAAACAGACCGCATAAAAAGTACCCCCCCCCTCCCGCTTAGCGGGAGGGGGGTTCATTTTCTGCCCCAGCCCTGGTTTACTGGACCGAGGGCTAAGCACTCATGAGACGACCTTTTTGTCGCTGCGCTTCTTGCTTACTGACCGTGAACAGGTCCTCAGGATAGTCTACATTTAATTGCAGGTTCTCTTTATCTTGTTTGCGCCGATTTCCCATACATTCCTTTATCCCCGGAATATTTTTGCCTGTCGTATCTGCATAGTATAGCCACGACCCCAAAGCTCCCTGCACCTGTACTGAAATTTTGCCGTTCCGAATTTCTGATATATTATCAGACGGCTTTTACCTTGCAGGTATCCCATGAAACCCGATACACTCCTCTTCGGCGGCATCATTCCGACAGATGCACATGGTCTATGTCGTTTCCCCTCACGCTGCTTTCCGTTGACACGGCTCTCGGATTATCTCCGTTATCGCTTTTCTCTGACTTTCTTAGAATCCTTTTCTTCTGCACTTTGGCGCAGACACTATGCGATGCTTGCCATTTCAATGGCTGTGTGTTAATATTTTCTTGTCAGTAGAATACAGTTCTTTTTTCCTCCGTTTTGTTTTTTTGTAACTGGCGGGTCGCCGCTCCGTTTTAACAAAACGGAGTGTTTGTTCTATACCACATCGGCAAACGCCTATTTTTGAACTCACAGATAGTCTGGGAGATTTTATACAAAAAGAGGATCCGCATTTCCGCAGATCCTCTTTTTTCTTCTGATTTGGAATACACCTTTTCTGCCTCGTCCGTCACATATCGTTGAGAAGAGCGAGCAACTCCTCATACGTTCGAGCGCATTTGACCGAAAGATTTTGCGGCGGTTCCGTTCTGCAATAAAGGATAAAATCGATGGCACGAGTTGCTGCACAGGCGGCGTCGGAAGTGAGGCTGTCGCCGATCCAGACCGCGCGCTCCCGTTCATATCCCGGTATATGGTGCTCCGTATAGTCGGCAAACGCCGCGGAAGGCTTGTCCGCCCCGATTCGTTCTGAAATAAAGACTCCGTCGGCGAGCGCGGCAATCCCCGTCATCCCCAGCCGCTCTGTCTGCGCCTTCTCCGAACCGTTCGTCACGATGTAGACTCTGCCCCGCGCCTTAAGGGCGTACAGGAACTCCCGTGCCCCGGGCAGAAAATATCCGCGATGCGGCATTCCGGCGAGATAGGAGTCTGAGATGCTCTTCGCGTCCGCACATATCCCAAGTTCGGAAAAAAGCAGGGAAAACCGCTCCACGACCAGTTTTGCACGCGTCGTCTCCCCCCGCTCCAGCGCCTTCCACAGTCCGTCGTTGATCTGAGAAAACCGCAGATAGCTCTTTTCGTCGGCAAAAATCCCGGCTTCCCGCAGAGAAGAAAAAAACTGTTCGTGCTCCGCGCGCCTGAAATCGAGCAATGTTTCGTCTGCATCCACCAAAAAAATATCCTTCATGCTCTCAAAACCGCGCTTCTCGGCACAGCCCTCGCAATCAAAGATTCTGCAGATAAAAGATCTCTTCCCGGGTGAGCCGCCGCACCGCGCCGCGATCCAACCCCGTAAGCGTCAAGTCGCCGATGCGGATGCGTTTGAGAAAATCGACCTTTTTCCCGACCGCCTCAAACATCTTCCGGATCTCGCGGTTTTTTCCCTCCGTGAGCACGACGTGCAACTTGGTAAATTTTTTATCCGTTTCGATCACATTGACCTTGCATTTCTTGGTCACGACTCCCCTTTCGATCTCCACCCCCGTCCTGAGACGGTTGAGTTCGTGCGGGGCGATCGTCCCTTCGATCCGCACGAGATAGGTCTTTGGAATCTCATTTTGCGGTGCGGTCAGACGGTAGGCGAGATCGCCGTCGTTGGTCAGGAGCAACAGCCCCTCCGTGTCATAGTCCAGCCTTCCGACGGGATAGACCCGTCCCGCTCCCGCGGGAAGGAAATCCATGACGGTCTTTCTTCCCTTTTCATCGGAAACAGTGCAAACGCAACCTTTCGGCTTATTGAGAAGATAATATTCATACCGAATCTTGTGAGAGAGAATTTTCCCGTCGAGTTTCACCTCGTCGGAATCTTCCACGCTGTCACCCGCCTTCGCAACAACACCGTTGATCGTTACCCTGCCCTCCGAAACCAGCTGATCGCTGCCGCGGCGGGAGGCAATCCCCTGTTCGGCAAGAAATTTATTGATTCTCATATGCTTTGTCCGAGGACTTCCGCCCCCGCTCCCGTATTTACTTCTCTATCATATATAAATTCTGGGAAAAAAGCAAGTTGTTTTCAAGATATATCTTCATTTGACCTCCGAAATCTCCTCCGCGGACAGGCGGCGGATCGGCTCTTTCTATAAGAGTACGGATACGTTTTCGTTCCGAATCGGTCAAAGGATAGGCAAATCTTCGCATCGCGCAGAGTTCGCCGAACCGCGCGCCTTCTCCGCAAAGCTCGCACATCCGATAAGAGGCATATGTCCCGTCGAGCAGTTCCGCCGTGCGTTCATACATCTGTGGAGAGTCGAGCACAACGCAAACGAGCTTCATCCCCTCCCGTTCGGCGCCCGTCACGAGACATCTTCCTGCTTCAAGCGTAAACCCCGTCTTGATCCCGACGGCTCCGTCGTAATTCCAAAGCATTTTGTTCTTGTTCTTCCAGCCTCTCGGAGCGTAATATTTGCAGGAGACAATTTCACGGAACGTCTCGTTTTCCATCGCATAGGCGGAAATCAATGCGAGATCGCGGGCTGTTGTGCGATGACGGCGATCGGGAAGACCGTGCGGATTGACAAACCTGCTGTCGCACGCCCCGAGCAAAACGGCCTTTTCGTTCATCTCCGCCGCAAACGCCTCGATGCTTCCGCTGTGATACAGCGCGAGCGCAACGGCGCAGTCGTTCCCCGAACGGAGCATCAGTCCGTAAAGCAGATCCTTTACCGAATACCGCTCCCCTGCGCGAAGGTAGATGCTCGATCCTTCCACGCCCTCCGCTTCCGCCGCTACGGTCACCTCTGCATCGAGATCGCAGTCGTCAAGAATAAGGATCGCCGTTAAAATTTTTGTCGTGCTTGCCTCGGGAAGCGGCGTATCTTCGTTTTTTCCGGACAGGATCCTTCTGGACTCGACCTCGACGACGCACTCCGCACGGCTCTCCGAAGCCGCCCGAGTGGTACGACCACACGGAAAACTGAAGCAGACGGCGAGGAACAAAGCAATCATGCCCGCAGCAAGAACCCGTATGATCGGACTTTTACGCATGGTCATGCGTTTTCCCCGATAACTCAACGATCAGATCCCCCGCTTTTTCGATCAAACCGTCCAACGGATCGTCCGTCACGCGGACGAGACGGCACTTCTTCCCGTCGTCAATGAGAAACCCCGTCGGTTTGAGACTGATGACCGTCCCTGCGCCGCCCGCAAAGGGAAAGCTTTCCCCTTCTTTGATCGCCTTAACCTCGCCGTACTCCCCGCCACCGGACAGATATCCGAGGGTCACCTTCGTAAAGGGAATGATCTGTGCGCCGCTTGCGGAAAACACCGGCTTTCCGATGACGGTGTTGACATCCACAAGTCCGGTCAGTTGCTCCGCTGTCTTTTCCATGATACTGTCGATTTTTCTTCTCTGATCCAATTGAGCAATACCTCCAACAATTTCTTTGCGAGCGCGACGGTGAGCACCAATCCGTTCAAGACCGTCTCCGCTCGGACAGACACTTTCAGCTCTGCCCCTTCGACAAGAAGCAGATGACTTTCTAAAGAGAGAAAGGGATGCCGCGTCTTCATAACCGAAAAGACTTGCGCGCTTACGATCCGAAAGAACGCCGCAAGCAACACGGAATACGGACTGCCCGCTCCGCCCGTTTCGACAACCTGCCGATAGCGGATAAGTTGAAATCCCTTTGCGATCTCAAATTTTTTCCGCGTCGCCGCCATTTCCGAAAAAGGAAGAAAAAACGCCTTTTTTTTGCCGAAATGAACGGCAATCCCCCCGCGTTCGGGCTGCAGATAGCCCGAAATCAGACGGGGCAAACGATATACCGAAAGGGCAAACCAACATTTCTTTTCGCGCACATCCGCATACCCGTCAACCGCGACGCAGATCGGAAGCAGAAACAACAGCGCGCCGAAGAAAAAAAAACAAATAAAAGGTCCGCCCATGTCCTTAATATGGGCGGACGCAAAAAAATTATGTTATCCGACACAGCGCAGACGCTCAGCCGATCTTTACGATATCCGCATCGTCCAATCCGCGCAGGAAATCCGGAATCTCGTATCCCCCGGAAAATTCCTCCTCTCCCTTCTCTTCCGCAACGGGCGGCGGCGTTCCGACGGCTGACTTTCTCTCCTCTGCCGTCTGCTCCGTATATTCCTCCCGCGCATAGAGATAGCTGTCGCGCTCTTCCTCCGAACGGTTGATCGCCGCCATCAGCGCATCGTAATCGGGGAGCTCTTCCAAGGAAGCCAGCTTAAAGCGTTTGAGGAATTCATCGGTCGTCGCATAGAGAATGGGACGACCGACGGCATCCTTCCTTCCGCAGGGGCAGATCAGTCCGAGTTCCAGAAGCACATGTACGGCATAGTCGCTGTTCAGCCCGCGCAGTAACTCAATCTCCGCTTTGGTGATCGGCTGTTTATAGGCAATAATCGCAGCACACTCCAAAACGATGCGCGTCAATTCCTTCTCGCGCACCGGATTGAGAACGGCTTCGACTTCTTTTTTATAAAGCGGATTCGTACAGAGCTGCGCTTTCGCATTAAATTGCAACAGCTGAATTCCCCCCGATTCCGCGTAGCGCCGTTTGAGCTCGGAAAGAGACTGCTTCACCTCTTCCGTGCTCACTCCGAGTTTTTCTGCAATTTCCGAAAGGGACACCCCTTTCCCCGAGGCGAACAGCACCGCCTCAACGATATTCGTCAAGTTCTCCAACGAATTCCTCCTCTTTCCGGTCCGGATTCAGCGAGAGCGTGATCTCTTGAAACATCCCGTCCTGTCTGACCTGAAGATATTGATATTTGAGCAACTCCAATATGGCCTGAAACGTCGTAATGATCTCCGATCTCGTATAATTCCCGTCGAACAGCTGTCCGAACTCCAGCGACTTCGCCTCGCCGAATGCGTGCAGAATATGATGCACCTTCTCTTCCACCGTATATTCGTCGCGCGGGATTTCCCGCACGTCCTCACCGCGATGCTGCTGCGCCCGCTTGACCATGAGAGAAGACAGCGCAGAAATCAAGCCGTCCAACGTGAGATGATCCGTCGAAAATACCGTTTTGACCTCCCCGACGTTTTTATCCGGCTCCTTGAAGAAATATCCGATGGTCTCCATCTCCCGAAGTTTTTTCGTCTCCTCTTTGATGAGACGAAATTCTTCCAGCGCGCGGATAAGCCCCGCTTTTTCCTCCTCGATCTCCTCCTGCTCCGGGTCCTCTTCCATTCCGGGAACGAGACTCTGCGCCTTGATCTTCAAAATAGTTGCCGCAATATTCAGATAATCGCTCATTCGGTCCACATCCAGCCGAGGCAGCCCCCTCATGTAAGAGAGAAACTGCTCAGTCACCTGCGAGACAAACACATCTTTGATCTCGATTTCGTTGCGGTTGATGAGATAGAGCAGCAGATCCAGCGGACCTTCAAAATTGGAAAGCACCGTCGTATAGTCGACGACGGAATCAAATCGATCGCGGTTTACCACGGCACAAGCCCCCAAAGCGCAGAAATCGGCCAACCGACAATGCCCGTCGCAAACTCCATGACCCAGCCGAGAAGATCGAACATCGCCATCTCCGTCACGCCGAAACGGACAAACGTACTGCAAATGAAACTCTCTACAATGAGAAAGAGCAAAACGTAGTACCCGTATTGACGCAGGAATCGATATATCTTTCCTTGATGTTTGCTGCATGCCTCCACGATCCGAAATCCGTCGAGCGGATAAAACGGCAGAAGATTAAACACGCAGAAACATATGCTGTAGACGTACAGATCCTGAGTAAGATAATACAGGAACCAAAATCCGGCAGAAGAACTGTTGACCCGCGTCAAGACCAGCATAAAAAGCGGATAAAACAAAAACGCCGTGAGATAATTCATGGCGATCCCCGCGACGGCAGTCAGCCCCATTCCCAAACGCCGTTTCTTAAAGTTGTACGGATTGACGGGAACCGGCTTTGCCCAGCCGAATCTGACAAAAACAAAGCAAAGCAGCCCGAGCGGATCACAATGCCGCAGGGGATTGAGCGTTAGGCGGTGATTCCATTTCGGCGTCGGATCACCGCAGCGAACTGCGACAAAGGCGTGCGAAAACTCATGCAAAGTCAGCACGACGAGTACAGCAAAAAAACTTGCCAAAAGAGAAATAAAATATTGCATAACCTTGATCCATTATATCGGATTCTCCGCAAAAAAGCAACCGATGGCAATGAAAAAAAGAAAAAACATTCCGTGCAGCAGAGCGCGGAATGTTCTCCCCAACGTCACTTGAGCCGCGTCGGGATCACATCGTTTCTCACAATGTCTTCGTAAGACTGAGGCTTTACAATATACTCTGCCTTTCCGTCACAGACCAGCACTGCCGGCGGGACCGCATTTCTGTTATAGTTGCTCGCCATCGAATAATTGTAGGCTCCGGTGGAAAGCACGGCGAGCAGATCGCCCCATTTTGCCGCAGGAAGATTCATGTCGACTCCGATGAGATCACCGCTCTCGCAGCATTTTCCCGCAATCGCAACCCGTTCGCAGGGAAGCTCCGCCGCACGATTTGCCAGCAGAGCGGTATATTTGGATTGGTACAGGCAATAACGGGGATTGTCGAACATCCCTCCGTCGACGGAGACATATTTCCGAATCCCGGGAATGTCCTTGATCGCTCCGACCGTATAGAGCGTAATCCCGGCCTCCCCCACGATCGAACGCCCCGGCTCCACGATGAGATAAGGCCGCTTCAGACCGCAGCGCTCACATTCTTCCTTGACCGTATCAATGAGTGCCGAAAGGTATTCCCCATACCCTTCCGCAGAGATTTTTTTGTCGCCCTCGGCATACCAGATCCCGAATCCCCCGCCCAAATTGATCGTTTCCGCTTCAAAAGAAAGTTTCTGTTTGATCTCCGCACAAAACCGCATGACTTTTTCTGCCGCGATCACAAAGGACTGTTTTTCAAAGATCTGCGAACCGATGTGACAATGAAATCCCTTCAGGCGGAGATGCTTCTTGGACAATATATACGCGCAAAACCGCTCCGCCGCGCCGTCCGCAACCGAAAATCCGAATTTGGAATCCGGCGTCGCCGTCTGAACATAGGCATGCGTATGCGCTTCCACACCGGGATTGATGCGAATGAGCACTTCCTGTATCCTTCCTGCCCGCGCCGCTTCCGCATCGAGCAGATCCGCCTCAGGATAGGCGTCTGCGACAATCGTTCCGACTCCCGCTTCTACCGCCTCTCGCAACTCGTGCGGAAGCTTGTTGTTGCCGTGCAGATAGATGCGCTCCGCAGGAAATCCGACGGACAGTGCCGTATAGAGCTCCCCGCCCGAAACGACATCGACTCCGATCTTTTCCTGCATGGCAATTCGGTAGATCGCTTTGCAGGAAAAGGCTTTGGACGCATAGAGCACTATGCCGTTCCCATCGTATTCCCGTTGGATCGTATCGCGGTAAACGCGCATCATATTGCGGATATGCGCCTCGTCAAACACATACAGCGGTGTGGAAAACTCTTTGGCAAGTTCCACGCAATCGCATCCGCCGATTTCCAAATGGCCCTTTTCATTCACTTTCAGCGTTTCTCTTTCGTTCATGCCGTCCTCCGCGATAAAGCAAACTTTCACACATGATTATACCATTCCAAGGAAAAATTCGCAAGCAATTTGGAAAACAAAAGAAAACAGCTCGTTTTCACGAACTGTTATTTCAAGCATAATACTATGCAAATCAGCGATTCCATTCGTTTGCCAACTCTCGAAACGCATCGCCCCAGGAAAATCGCTCAATTTCCGCGAGATTAAGCAACTTGCAGCGAGTGACCTCCACGCCATCGCGGTAGACAATCGCCTCTCCGCAACAGCTCCCCTTTTCCAGCGGTGCCATAATCGATTCTGGCAAAATATATTCTGTCTCGATGGTTCCACTCTCTCCCTTACGACAAAAGATCGTCAATTCCCGCTCGGGACACAGCTTCGCCGTCTTTGCCGAAGAGCCCCTGACCGGCACTTCCGCAACACATTCCCCCGCGCGGACAAGCATCTTGCTCTCATAGCAGGCAAAACCATCGTCCAGCATTGCGCTCACCCCCTGAAAGCGGGCATCGGAAGTTTCCGCCCCGATCACGACGGAGATCAGCCTTGTCGCTCCTCGTTTTGCCGTCGCGGCCAAGCAAAAGCCCGCCTGACTGGTAAATCCCGTCTTTCCGCCGTCGCAGCCACTGTAACTGCGGATCAGACGATTGGTATTCGTCATCTGCGTCGTTCTTCCGCCGGGGTGTTCGAAATCCTCCAGCCAGACATGCGCATACTCATAATATTTTTCATGCGCGAGCAAGGCACGCAACATGACGGCGATGTCTTTTGCACAAGAATATTGCGGGTCCTTCGGCAAACCCGTACAATTTGCAAACAACGTATTATCCGCGCCCAAATCTCTCGCCCGTTCGTTCATCCGCTCCACAAAACGGGATTCGGAGCCGCATATGCGCTCCGCAAGCGCAACGCAGGAATCATTTGCCGAACATACTGCGATGCTCTTGAGCAAACTGTCCGCGGGATAGGATTGTCCGCTTTCGAGAAAAACCTGCGAACCCCCCATGCCTGCGGCATTCTCGCTGATCGGAATTTCCTCTTCATAACTCAGCTCCCCCCGCCCGATCGCCTCAAAACTCAGCAGCAAAGTCATGATTTTGCACATACTTGCTACGGGAAGACGAAGCGAAGCGTTTTTTTCAAAGACAGCCGTTCCGCTTCCGTAATCACAAAGATATGCCGCTTTGCACTGCGGCTGCTCTTCCGTTTCCGCAGCGGCGCGCATCGCCGGCACAGCGCCCGCCAATCCGACCGCCAGAATTCCGAAAACGGACAACACTTTTCTGATTTCTTTCATAACGACAGTTTGGACCGTTCCGAAAAAATTACACGCAAAAGAGAAAATTTGTCCGCCGCAGAATAAAATTTCGCCGACTGAGCCGATGGTTTTTCAGTCTCGGGTTGTTGACTCCGGGCTTACCGGATGCACGCAAGAGCACCCGTTCCGACCCCGAAGACCGATCGTTTATTTGTTTCTCGAAAACGTGCTTTTTTGTGCATATCATTGCTTTTCCAACTGTTTCGCTTCCTTTTTCATTTTTGTTTCTTGTTTGCTGATTGCTTTTTTGTTAAATTCTTTCTCCTCCTTTTTGCCTTCCTGTCGTTTCCTTTCCTTCTCCGCTTTTTGCTCGGTCTGCGAAAGTCTGCCTGTGCATCCGCGGACGATCCGCAGGAGTTTGATACAGGAAAAAGAGCGCGCCGATTTCGGCGCGCTCTTTTTCCTGTCTTTTATTTTTTCTTTCCGAGCAGCTTCTGAACAAAAGGAGGAAGCTTTTGATCGCGCGGGCTCTCCGACACATATTCATCGTCGTCGTCAACCGCTACGTCGTCGGGAGAAACCGCGGGAGGATACTGTCTCCCCGGTTTCTGAGCGCTGTAATCCGGCTGAGCATAGCCGCCCTGAGCGCCCTCTCCGCCGTAATATCCGTTCTGCGCGGACTGCTGAGGCCGATTGCAATATCCCTGCTGCGGCTGTTGCTGAGGAGAGTTATACATGCCCTGCTGCGGAGGATAATAGCCCTGCGCAGGCTGCTGAGGCTGTGCAGACTGCTGATAACCGCGATATCCGCCTTGGGCAGGATCGGAATAAGTCTGCATCGGATTGTTTGCCGGCTGATTATATGAAGCATTGTTCCCGAACAGCGTGCGCGGCTGCTGCTGAGACTGCTGCTGCGTAATCGTTCTCTGCGGCTGTACAGGGGGGGCTCCCGCCGGACGGACCTGCTGCTGAAACTGCATCTGCGGCTGTACGGTCGCCCCCGCGGAACGGACCTGACGGAACTCTGCCGCAGGACGGGCGCTTTGCGCAGACTGCGGGACCGCCTGCTGCATTCCGATCGAGCGAGTCTTATCTGCGGCGGGAAAACCGGTCGCGATGACGGTAACTTCCACCTCGTCGCTGATATTTTCGTCGATGCAGGCACCGAAAATAATATTTGCCGAATAATCCACGACGCTGTGAATGAGCGACGCGGCAAGTTTCACCTCATCAAAGGTCAGATCGTTTCCGCCGACGACATTGAGGATGACTCCCGTCGCGCCTTCGATCGTGGTCTCGAGCAAAGGACAGTTGACTGCAAGCCGCACGGCGTCCACAATTCTGTTTTCACCCTTTGCGACGCCGACGCCCATATGCGCAAGCCCCTTATCCTTGAGCACCGCTCTCACGTCCGCAAAATCCAAATTGATCAGCGCGGGCGTCACAATCAGATCCGCGATTCCGCGGATTCCCTGTTTCAGCACCTCGTCGGCAACGCGGAGCGCTTCTGCCATCGGCGCATTTTTCGGAACGACGTCGCCGATCTTCTCATTGGGAATGATGATCAGCGTATCGACATACTTGCGCAGATTGTCGATTCCCTTGATCGTATTGTCCATCCTGCGTTTTCCCTCGAAGGAAAACGGTTCGGTCACGACCGCAACGGTGAGGATCTTCAGATCTTTCGCAATCTTTGCCAACACGGGCGCCGCACCCGTTCCCGTGCCGCCGCCCATGCCCGCGGTGATGAAGAGCAAGTCCGTTTTTTCCACCGCTTTGACAAGATCGTCCTTATTCTCCTCGGCAGCCGCACGGCCGATATCCGGATCCGCGCCCGCGCCAAGCCCTTTGGTAAGACGAGAACCGATCTGGATCTTGGTCTTCGCCCTGCTGCACGCAAGGATCTGCGCATCGGTGTTGACGGCAACATATTCCGCGCTCGTGATCCCGGCGTCGATCATGCGGTTGACGGCATTGTTGCCCGCTCCGCCGACGCCGATCACCTTGATCCGCGCCCTGCCGTTCATCTCCTGTTCCGCGGGATTGGGCGCGACGGGCTGAGGCGTGCGCTCGGGCGGCAGATTATCTCTTCCCACATAGGGGATGTCGTCGTTATACATACTTGATTAACCTCCGAGAATATTTAAGAATCGATATAAAGACCCGCTTTGGCGGTTGTCTTCGTAGGCCATATCGATGAGCGCGATCCGCGAACTCATCGACGGTTTATTGTAATAGGGAAGATCGGGCGCGACCTGCTCGCATACACAGCTCAAACGCTTGGACATATGCTCGAGCGCACCGCGGATCCCGTCCAGTCCTTCCCCCGTGACATAGAGCGGCTTGCTGTCCAGTTCCTTTCCGGAACACTCCTCCAAAAATGCTCCGACCGCTTCGCAAAGCTCGTCCAATCCCGCCTTTACCTCGTCGATGAATTCCTTCGTCGGGATCTCATAGCTTTTGCCCTGGAAGACAAATTCTCGGTCGCGCGCGTCCCGCTTGAGATAAAGATTAGATCGGGTCAGCGCTGCAACGGCAGCCTCATAGGGAAGAGAAAAGCGCTTCATCAAGCGCACTGCGATTTGTCCCTGCCCAGCCCAAAAGGTACGCTGCAACAGAACGCCGTTCCCCAAAAGCACGCAGATCGTGGAAGATAGATAGCCGACATCGAGGAACAAAGCATATTCGTCTCTCGTCTCCGGAGAAATCAGATAACTTGCCATCGCAAACTGCGCAGGAAGAAACCGAAGAGCGATCTTGGCCCCGTCGAAAATCTTTTCGATCGTCCGCGCGAAATAGTCGCTGCAATAAAAATAAGAGAGCACGCCCGAAAGCCCCGTAGAATACAACCCGACCGGATTGGCTACCCGCCGATTGTCCGCCGTAGTATAGATCATGCTCGACACACGCATGAAGCGATACCCCTTGACGGGTTTGCGACCGCTCTCAAACAATGTGTTCAGCTCTTTGGAAGTAATCTTGATCTTCTTCGGGAACCCGACGACCTGTTCTTTGGGTTCCACGAGCGTAAACTCGCCCGGCACGCCCACATAAATCGTCTTTTGTTTTTCCCCGCAGATCTGTTCCACGGCATCGAGCGCGCTGTGCACCGCGCGGGCAAGATCCGAGACATCGAAGAAAGCGCCGTCCTGATAACCGCTGTATTTCTCCGTCTTGCTCGCTTTGAAAACAAACGTATGATTGACCCCTCTCTCTCCGACAAAGACCGCCACTTCCGAAGAGCGGACGTCCAACACCGCAACACTTTTGCCCGCCATTGTTTTTTCCTCTTGCGTATTCTCTCATGATTATATCAAAAACCGCCGGGATTGTCAAGAGATTATTCTGTTTTCCTGTTCGGCAACGGCAAAAAAAGCGCTTTGAAAAAAGCGCTTTTTCCAAATTTCGCCATTTTTTTCATGCACGGTGATCGCTAACGCTGATTTCGCCCGAACGATCCTCCATCACGTCGAAAAATCCGTAGAGTTTCTGCGTGACAGAAAGAGAACAATAGCGATCGAGCGCCGCCTGCGCCTTCTCCTCCGTCCGCTCTTCCGGAGTATAGATGAGAATATTCACTCCTTCTTGCATCCGTATCCTGAAATAATTTTCAAAATAATCGGATTCCAACGTCACGGAAAGAATATTGGCACGCACATCGTCGAGCGTCTTTGAAAAGACCGCGCAAAGCGTGACCGCCGCGGAAAAATATTTTCCCGTTGCAACCTCACCGGCGGTTCCCGTTACGACCTCGAATCCGGAGAGAAGGATGTTCTCCCCTCCCCTGCGGTTGACGTTTTCGTCGCTTTCATAGAGATACCTGCCCTCCTCGTCCAGCACCGCATACATTCCGCTCTCTCGGAGAACGGCAAAGCGTTCCTTCCGCTCCGAGACGACGACCGAAAGGGTGCGGGGAAACTCTTTCTGCAGAGAAACAACCTCGAAACAGGGATATTCGGCGATCATCGCATCGATCTCGTCGAGCTTGAGAAACGTCGTGCTCGCCCCGATAAATTCTTCGTCGAGCCTCTCCTGCAATTCGAGCGCTTCTTTCTCCCCTTGAGAAGAGCAAGTATAAAAGATGGTATCGACTTTTGTGACCGTAAACACGGCGTTGAGCGCCGCGGCAACGACGGCGACGAACAGAACGAGTGCAACTGCCGTGATGGTCAAAACCTTTTTCTTCATCGGTATCTCCCCTCGGAAAAGTTCATACGCGCACGCGCTTGATCTCTGCCCCGAGTTTTCTGAGTTTTCCCTGCATGTCGGCATATCCCCTGTCGATATAGGACAGGTCAAGCACCTCCGACACTCCTTCCGCGCCGAGCGCCGCCAGCACAAGCGCCGCCCCGCCGCGGAGATCGCCCGCAACCAGCGAGGCACCGTGCAGCCTTCCCGCGCCCCTCACCAACGCGGAGCGCCCCTTCACTTCGATGTCCGCCCCCATCTTTTGCAATTCCGGGACGTACTTGTAGCGGGTTTCGAAGAGATTCTCCACGATCAGCGCGCTCCCGTGCGCACCGCAGTTGAGCGCAGTCGCCTGCGCCTGCAGATCGGTCGGAAAGCCGGGGAAAGGCATCGTCTCGATCCTTCGATTGCAGACGAGACGGCCGTCACTTTCGATTCTTATTTTATCATTCTTTGTATGTATTTTGCAACCGTTTTCGCGTAATTTATGTAAAAGAAGCCCGATATTTTCTGCCGACACGCCCCGCACTTCCGTTTCGCCGCCGCAGATCGCACAGGCCATCAGATAGGTTCCCGCTTCGATCCGGTCTTTGATGGGACGATAGTTCACTCCGCCGAGCTGTTTCACCCCTTCGATCCGAATAACGTCCCCTCCCGCGCCGGAGACCCGTGCTCCCATCGCGTTGAGGAAGTTCTGCAAATCGACGATCTCCGGTTCTTTCGCCGCTCCCTGAAGTACGGTCGTCCCCTCCGCTTTGACGGCGGCAAGCAAAATATTCTCCGTCGCTCCGACGCTGGGAAAATCAAGCAAGATCTCCGCGCCTCGGATCCGTCCGCAGCGGCAAAAGATGTATCCCCCCTGTTCGCTGATCGAGACGCCGAGCTGCTTGAGCGCATTCAGATGCAGATCAATCGGTCTCAGTCCGATGTCGCATCCGCCGGGATAGGCGATCCGTGCGCAACCGAAGCGGGTGAGCAGCGAACCGAGCATAAAGACGGAAGATCGCAGCTCCCGCGTCAGGCTCGGCGGAATCTCGTGAGAATGGGCATTTGCGCTGTCGACGATCACATCCTCGCCGCGAAACCTGACGTCCGCTCCCAGTTCGCGCAAGATCTGCGCCATACAGAGCGCATCCGATATGGCAGGCACGCCGCGAATGGTCACCCGTTTTTCGGTCAGGACTGATGCCGCAAACAGGGGAAGAACGGCATTTTTTGCAGACGCAACGTCCACGCTGCCATACAGCCGCTTCCCCCCGCCGATGATATATTTCTCCATATGTCTCTCCCGTGCGCAGAAAAGGACCCTCCGCGCACCTTCTTCGTACTACCATCTTATGTGTTTTTTGTTTTCGCTGTGCCTTGACGCCCCATAGACGATCCCCATGCCCGTCATCGTCACCACAAGCGACGTATTCCCCGCGCTTACCAGGGGGAGAGGCAGCCCGGTAGGAGGAATGCAGCCGCTGACGACGAGCGCGTTCAGCGCCGTCTGAATCGCAAAGGCGAACAAGATCCCGCAGACGAGGAGATAGGAATAAAAGGAATCGCAGCGTTTTGCGATGCGAACTCCCCGGACCAGAAGAAAGACGACCAGACCAAAGAAGAGCAGAATTCCGAAAAACCCTGTCTCTTCCGCAATGACGGAGAGGATGAAATCGCTCTCCGCAAAGGGAAGAAAGCGGTATTTCTGACGGGAACGAAACAATCCGACCCCGAAAAAATTACCGTTGGCAAGCGCATAGAGCGACTGAATGAGCTGATATCCTTCTTCTTTCGGCGACGCCCACGGATCCAAAAAAGCCGAAAGCCGCTGCAGCCGATAAGGCTCCGCCAAAATCAAAGCGGGAATCGCCGCCAGCACGGGAAGCGAAATGAGCGCAAAGGTTTTGAAGGACGTTCCCGCAAGGAAGAGCAGCCCGAGCATAATTGCCCCGATACAGACGGTCACCGACATGTTCGGCTCCAAGATGACGAGCGCACAGACGGAAAGTCCCGCCCCAAGAACGGGCAATATGCCTCGAAACGTCCGCATCCGCGCAGGAGAGCGGGCAAAATAGCCCGCCGCAAAGAAGATGAGTCCGTATTTTGCCAGCTCAGACGGCTGAACAGACAGCGGTCCGATGACGATCCAGCGCGTCGCACCGTACGTCGTCTTTCCCAATCCCGGGACAAAGACAAGCACAAGCAGGACGAGAGCGAAAAGTAAGACGGGCAAGCCGAGCCGACGGAATTTTTCGCAGTCGAGAAAGGAGACGGAAATCATGCAGACCAGCCCGAGCGCAAAGCCCGCGAGCTGCTTCTTGAAGAAGTACAGAGCGTCTCCGTACTGTATCTGCGCGTTATAGGAGCTGGCAGAGTAGACAAAGAGCACGCCTGCTCCCGCAATCAGGATGACCGCCCCGAGAAAGAGCAGGTCTCCGCGCCCCCGTTTCTGCGCTGTTCCCCGCTCATTTTTCATCGGCTGCCTCTTTCTCCTCTTTCTCCTCTTCCGTCTCAGCTCTTTCCGTCTCCGCACGGAATATCTCCAGCAACTGCCGAAACCGTTCGCCCCGTTCCTCATAGTTCCGGAAGCTGTCGAAACTTGCCGAAGCGGGACTGAGCAGAACGTTCTGCCCGGGCCGCGCGGTCAGATAGGCGACGCGCACTGCAACGTCGAAGGGGCGGCAGAGCGTAACCGCATGAAAACCCCGTTTCATCGCTGCACTGAGGAGACGGAAGGCATTTTCCCCGTACAGAACCGCATGCACGACTCCGGAATTTGCAATTCCTTCAAAGAGCGCGGCATAATCCTCTCCCTTGTCCTTGCCGCCGAGAAGCAGCACGCTTTCTCCTCTGACACCGCTCACGGCTTTGAGTGTAGAGTCCGGATTGGTCGCCTTGGAGTCGTCGATAAAACGGATCCCTCCGACCTCCCCGACGGGCTGAAGGCGATGCTCCACGCCGCGGAAGGTCTTCAGGGCGGCGGCTATGGTCTCGTTCCCGACCCCCATGAGTTTTGCCGCACAGATTGCCGCCAGCGCATTCTGCTGATTATGTTCTCCCTCAAGCGGTAATTCCTCACAGGAGAGAATTTCTTCCCCCCGAAAACACAGCCGCCCGTTTTCACGGTATCCCCCCTCCGTCCGCTCCCGAAGAGAAAACCAAACGACTTTAGATTTCGTCTTTTCCGCAAATCCGCGGACGATCTCGTCGTCATAGTTGAGCACCGCGTATTCGCTCTCCGTCCCGTTCCGAAGCAGCCGTGCTTTGAGATGAACGTAGTTCTCCATCGTATAATGACGGTTGAGGTGATCTTCCGAAACATTGAGCACGACGGCAATATGCGGGCGAAGCGAAAGCAGGGTCTCAAGCTGAAAGGAGGAGATCTCCGCAACGGCGGCTCCGTTTTCTCCGAGCCGTTCGCAGCA
Source organism: uncultured Clostridia bacterium (assembly GCA_944372525.1). Taxonomy (GTDB): domain Bacteria; phylum Bacillota; class Clostridia; order Christensenellales; family Borkfalkiaceae; genus Gallimonas. Next base: position 14,026 of record CALVZL010000014.1, on the reverse strand, counting down.
AGCCGTAATCGGTTTGCCGATGTTGCCGCAGGCAACGCTGTCAAAGCCCGCAGACTTCAGAATACCGTCGATCATCGTCACCGTCGTCGTCTTTCCGTTCGTTCCCGTCACCGCCACGACGGGGCAGCGCAGAAAGAGCGCACCCAGTTCCGCTTCCCCTGCGATCCTCTTTCGTGCCCGCCGAAACAAGACGGGCAGCGGATGATCGATGGGGATCCCGGGACTCAGCACAAGCACGTCGCACTCTTCCGCCGCCTGTTTCAGCTCCTCTTTATGTACGATGCGGCAGCCTTTCTTTTCCAGCTCCGCCGCGGATTGCGCAACGCTTCCCTCTTCTACGTCGTCGTAACAATACACCTGTTCGGCACCGCGTCTGAGCAAAAACTCCGAAGCCGCCACACCCGAACGGGAAAGCCCCGCTACGAGAAACTTCTGTCTTGCAAAATACATACTCCCTCCGATCGGCTCTAAATATAGGGAAAGAAGAGCGAAAGCCCGGCCGCCGCGGTCACGGCGGCATAGACATAGGCGATCTTCCCCTCCGAAAAGCCGCGCTCCTGAAAATGATGATGAACGGGCGCCATGAGAAAGATCCGCTTTCCCGTCCGCTTATAATATATTACCTGCAGGATCACGGATATGCTCGACGCAACAAACATCACTCCCGAAACAGGCAGACAGAGCGCATTTCCGGAGAGCATGGCCACCGCGGCGGCAAATCCGCCCAGCGAAAGCGAGCCGGTATCCCCCATAAAGACAGAGGCGCGGTTGGTGTTGAAAACAAGATACGCCCCCAGCGCGCCTGCCAGACAGCAACACAGCAAAAAAAGTTCTCCGTCGCCTCCCTGTAGTGCGATGAGCACCCCGGTGAGCAGAAAAAAGACCGCAGAAACCGAACCCGCAAGCCCGTCCAATCCGTCAGTGAGATTGACGCTGTTGACCGTAGCAAGAAAGACGAAGATGCCGAGCGGAAGCGTCCAGTATCCGATTTCAAAGGACAGGAGCGTATAGGGAAGACGGAGGCGGGTAAACCCGTTGAAACAACAAAACAGCGAGGCGATCGCCGCGACCGCAAGCTGAAAGAAAATCTTTTGATACGCCCGCAGTCCAAGGTTGTCCTTCCGTCGTTTTTTGAGCATGTCATCCAAAAATCCGACGGCAAGATAGGCAAGTCCCACGGCAAGCGCAACATGCAGGCTTCTTCCGCCTCCGCCGCACAGCAAGAGCACCGAAACGCATGCCGCCGATATAAACCCCAGACCGCCCATCGTCGGCGTTCCGCCCTTGGTTTTATGTTCTTTCACGTAACACAGGATGTTTTGTCCTGCGCCGAGTTTTTTCAGAAGCGGGATCTCCGCAGCGCACAGCGCGAGTGAGAGCGCAAAAGAGGAGAACAGACACAGCAGAATAGGTTTTATCATTGCAATTGCCCGATCATCGATCTCAACACAGTTTTGTCGTTATAGGCATATTTTATTCCCATGATTTCCTGATAGGTCTCTCCGCCCTTGCCCGCAATGAGCAAAACGTCTCCTTCCCTCAGTCGTCCGAGTGCGTAGGCAATCGCCTTTTCCCGTTCTTCGACACAGACATAGCGATCGGAATGCCTGCGAAACCCCTTTTCGATCTCCGTTATGATCGCACAAGGATCTTCGTAACGCGGATTGTCCGAGGTAAGCACGGCGAAATCACTGCCTTTTGCCGCCGTTTCTCCCATCTGCTCCCGCTTTCCCGCGTCGCGGTTTCCGCCGCAGCCGAATAGCACGATCAGTCTGCCCGCGCAATACGGCCGCAGAGCGGCAAGCGATTTTTCCAGTCCGTCCGGCGTATGGGCAAAATCTACAAAAATATCCGCGCCGCGATAGCTGGCCGTCCATTCGAGCCGCCCGTCCACCTGTTCCGCTTCCGTCAGTCCGCGCGCGATGTCTTCTACGTTTACCCCGAGTTCCCGCGCCGCCGTCGCCGCAGCAAGCGCGTTGAGCACATTGTGGCGCCCGGCAAGAGGCAGTTCCGCTTCGCAGAGTTCGTCGCTCAGATTCAGCGTGATCCGGCTTCCCCGCAGATCTTCTCTTTCGATCAGGGCGAAGGAATCCGCGGGCGTCTCCAACCCGTATGATTTGAAGATCACCCCTTGTTTCAAAACGGCGGAAAAAGGATCGTCTGCATTCAGCACCGCGCAGCGACAGCGGGAAGGCGTAAACAGCAGCCGTTTGGCCTCGCCGTAGCGCTCCATTGTCCCGAAGAAATCCAGATGATCGCGCGTGAGATTGGTAAAAACGGCGACATCATAGTAGATCGGACATTCTTTTTTCAAAGCCAGTGCATGCGCCGACACCTCCATGACGACTATCTCCACGCCCGCCTGCCGCATTCCCGCAAGCAGAGAGAAAAGCCCGACGGGATCGGGCGTCGTGAGCGCAGGCGCGACAAAATGCCTGCCGTAAACCGCCCCCAGCGTTCCGATAATTCCCGTTCGAAATCCGGCTTGTCCGAGAACGGAACGCAGCAGATATGTGACGGTTGTCTTCCCGTTTGTCCCCGTCACGCCGACAAATTTCATTTTTCTTTCCGGATGCCCGTAAAACGCAGCGGCAATCCGCGCCATGCCCTCCCGCCCGTCCGGCAAGATGAGCTGTGCGCAGGAGAAGGGAAGTTCCCGTTCGCAGACCAGCGCCTCCGCACCTCGCGCAAGCGCCTCCTGCGCAAATTCGTGCGAATCGACATGCTCCCCCCGATAGCAGAAAAAAAGATCTCCTTTTTCCGCAACGCGGCTGTCCGTACACAATCCGCCGATCTCCGCATCCCCGACGAGCCGCCTTTGGCCAAGTTCCCTCGCTAATTCCGAAAGTTTCATCCTCTTCCCTCCTCACTCCTACGGCTGCAAGCCCATGATATCGATAATTCCCTGAAAAATCTCTTTGGCACAGGGGGCGGCAACGACGCTTCCGTAATACGATCCCTGCGGCTCGTCGACAATCACGAGAGCCAAATACCGGGGATCGTCAGCAGGAAAATATCCGACGAAAGAGGAAACATATTTTCCTTGCGCGATCTGTCCGTTTTCATATTTCTGCGCCGTGCCCGTCTTCCCCGCCACCCGATAGCCTTCGATATCGGCATTTTTTCCGCTTCCGTCCCGAACGACCCCTTCGAGCATCTCCGAAAGGATGCGCGACGCCTCTTCGCTCACCGTCCGCCCGAGCAGAACCTTTTCTGCCCGATAGAGTTCTTCCCCCTCCTGCGTAAAGACCGACTGAAGCAGATGCGGCGCATAATAATATCCTCCGTTGACGGCTGTCGCCGAAGCGCACGCGAGCTGCAGTGGGGTCACGGCGATCGTCTGTCCGAAGGCGACACGCGCAAGATCTCCGTTTTTGAGCGTGCTTTCGGGAAGCAGCATCCCGAGCGTCTCCCCCGGAAAATCAATTCCCGTCGCCGTTCCGAACCGAAACGCTTCGAGATAATCGTAGAAGGTCTCTTTCCCGAGTGAGAGAGCGATATCCACAAAACAGGGATTGCAGCTGTTGTTGAGCGCATCCGAAAGAGTCTGATGATAATGTTTTCCGTTCTTATGGTCGCTCCAGCAACTTACCTTTGACCCGTCTACCATGCGGGTGCGGCTGCTTGAGAAAATATATTCCGCGGAAAAAGCGGCGGGATTCCCCCTGAGATATTCTTCGATGTTGGCGGCTGCCGTCACGATTTTGAAGGTGGATCCCGGCTCATAGACGTCGCTCACGAGGCGATTGCGCGACAGCGCGTTCAACGCGTCGATGTCATCTCTCGGAATGTCGTTGAGATCGTACGAGGGAAGATTGACCATGGCAAGCACCGAAAAATCCGTCGGATCGAGCACAATGCATCCGACCCCGGCGGCGCCGCTCTCTCCGAGCACCCGCCCCATCGTCTCTTCGCAGAGCGCCTGAATGCGGTAGTCGAGCGTGAGTTCCAGATTCACGCCGTCGACAGCGGGCAGATAAACGGCGCCCGTTCCCTCCAGCTCTGCGCCGACGAGATCGGCTTCGAACAGGACCTCTCCGTTCTCTCCCGCGAGATATCGGTCGTAATATTTTTCTACGCCGGAGGCTCCGCTCTGATCCGCGGAAACAAATCCGAGGATCTGGCAGGCAAGCGCCCCGTAAGGATAGACCCTTTTGTTGTCACGCGCATAATAGACGCCCGCATATCCCGTCCCCGCAATCTTCTGCACAACGCTCTTTTCCGCCTGTCTGACGAGCGTGACCTCCGAGCGACTTCTGTCCGTCAGCTTCTGCAAAAGCTGTTCACGGGGAATCTCCAGCAAAACGGAGAGCGTTTGCGCACAGTTTTCGGGATCGGTCACCGCATTGGCACGGGCGAACACACTGTATGCACTTTCATTGCCCGCGAGAAGTTCTCCGTTGCGATCGCTGATCCTTCCGCGTTCCGCCACGACAGGTATTTCGCGCGTCCATTGATCCAGCGCCCGATAGACGAGTTCCTCCTCCCAGATCACCTGCACATAGAAGAATCGGGAGAGAAAAATGCAAAAAAGAAAGGCTATCGCCAAACATATGGCAAATAACCTCTTTCGTAAGATCGTCAACGAATATTGCGTCTGTTTCATTCCATCGTTGCCGTTTCCGTTTGTTTTTGAATTTGTTTTATTTGGTCATGTTCTGAGAGAGCGCCCATTCCGCGATCGTCTCAGGATCGGTCACATAGTCGAGCTCTGCCTGAATCGCGGAAGCCTGTTCCGAAAGCCTGCTAATCTCCTCCTGATGGGAAAGCACTTCCGCCTGTACGGAATTAAGTATGGTCGTATTGATGCAAATCCCCGCGATCATCAGCACAATCGCCGCAACGACCGCCGCAAGCACGACTTTTGTCTTCAGCGACAGGGAAGCAAAGAACCCGACACTTGGTTCTGCCTCTTCCGCATGGCGGACCGACTCCATCGTGCGCTGTGTGGGAAGCGCGTCTTCCTCCGAATCTGTCTGTTCTGCCGCAGGCGTAACGGGAACTTCCCGGACCGGCGCATAGGAAGAATCGTAGACGGGCGCCTCCAATGCCGAAGAAGAGTCGTAAAGCTCTCCGTTTTTATAGGTCAAACCCTCAAACAGACGAGGGCGGGCAGGCGCTTCCGCCGCAGGCGTATAGGAAGAATCGTAGACGGGCGCATAAATCGGCTGCGCAGCAGGCGCATATTCCGCTGTACGATTGCGCACCGGCTCCGCGGGCATATCGCCGAACCGTTGCAAACTCTGCATCCCGACCCGAACAGGCACATAGTCCGCGATCCGCTGTGCGGCGCTCGGAGCACCGGGAACGGACGAAGGGACGATGGGCGCGTGATATTTCGGCTGATACTGCTGGTATTCCGGAACATGCGCGCTCTTAAGGTCCGTCGCGCCTTCCGAAAGCTCGTAAGTTCTGCGCGAAAAATTATCCTCCGCCGCATTGTAAGCATAGGGCTCCGACCAAGGCGCCTCTTCATTGGAAATCAGCTTCTGATAATTCTCGGAAATCAGTCTGTCATGCTCTTTCTCCGCCTCGCTGACCGAAGATCTCTGCTGCTTTTGTTCTTCGCTGAGTTTTTCAAGTTCTCTTTCCAATAAAGCCGTGCCTGCCATTCGGATTGCTCCTTATAAATTATTCTTTGGTGACCGATTTCATTCATATTTTTTTCGCAATGCGCAATTTTGCGCTCTTGCTGCGCGGGTTTTCCGTTCGCTCCCGCTCGCCTGCCACAATGGGCTTTTTGGTCAAAATTTCGATTTCTTTCTTTTTTCCGCATACACACACGGGAAATTCTTTCGGACAGGTACAGGAACTGTTCAGTTCCGCAAACGTTTCCTTGACAATCCTATCCTCAAGAGAATGAAAGGAGATGATACATATCCTTCCGCCGGGTTTCAAGTGACGGACCAAACCCTTGATGCATTCCCGCAACCCAGCCAGTTCGCTGTTGACTTCGATGCGGATCGCCTGAAAGGTCTGTCTGGCACACGCCGCCGACCGAAATTTCGGAGGAATGCTTTCCTCCACGATGGACGCCAGCATTCCGCACGTCGTGATCCGTTCCGTCTCGCGCTGCCGCACAATGTTTCGCGCAATCGCCGAGGCAAACCGCTCTTCCCCGTAATCCCGTATCACTCGATAAAGTTTCTCTTCCGTATAGCCGTTCACCACCGCTTCCGCGGTAAACGGGGAACCGAGGTCCATTCTCATGTCGAGCGGCGCAGATGCCTTCCGGTACGAAAACCCTCTCCGATCGTCGTCGATCTGATGAGAGGAAATTCCGAAATCCAATAGCACGCCGTCCAGCTCTTCTGCGCCCGCCCGGCCGAGAATTTCCGCATATCTTCTATAATCTGTTTTATATAATCTGACTCTGTCCTGAAAAGGACTCAGCCGTTTGCCCGCGGCCTCGATCGCCTCCGCGTCCCGATCCGTTCCGATGAGCCGTACCGTATCGTTCGAAGACAGGATCGCATAGGAATGTCCGCCGCCGCCGACCGTTCCGTCGAAATACAGCCCGCCCGCTCTGACGCACAGCCCTTCCAGCACTTCTTTCAACAGAACAGGCCGATGATAGCTCTGTTCCATATCAAAAATCTACCAGAGAGTATGCTTCGTCAAAGGTCATCTCAGAACAGTACTTCTCAAATGTTTCCTTCGACCATATCTCGAGGTAATCCCCCATTCCGATGGTAACGACGTCTTTCGAAATATGCGCATAGTTTCGGAAGAAAGTCGGGATCAGGGTCCGATTCTGATCGTCTTCCGTCACCTTTTCGACCGAACTCTGAATGAGGCGCTTTGCCCTGAGCTTGTCCGGATCGCCCGTGCGGATCTCCTTCAGCTTTTCCAGACGTTCGCTGAGCGCCGCCTCGGGATAAACCGCGATGCAACCCTGTGCTCCCGCCACGAAATAGTATTCGTCCCCGAGCGACTTGCGAAATTTCGCGGGAATGCGGATTCTGTTTTTTGCATCCAACTGATGGACAACCGTGCCGCTGAAATAGCCCATTTCCGCTCCTCCCGCATAAGATGGTTCTATTATATCACAGCTTTTTTTTCTCGTCAACCACTTCCATCCACTTTTTCTTCAAAAACCAAAAAAAATTTTTTGTTTTTTCTCCCTTTTTCGACGGTTTTTGTTATTTTTTAACATGTAAACATATGTTCGTACTGCATTTTATTGATATTTTTTGTCAAACCGAGAAAAATCAGCTCATTTTTTGCGCAAATTTCACGGTTTTCAAAAGAACATTTGTTCCTGTTTTTGCCCCCCAAAAAGTGGTCATCCGTCCCTATTTTTAGATTTTCCGCAGCGCAAAGCAACGATTCCAAACGACGTGCGATCCCTGCATTTCCGTCGAAGACGGGAGCGCCGTAAAAGGCGGAAATCTCCCTTTTCAAAAAGACGTAATGCGTGCAGCCGAGGACAACCCCGTCCGGCTGTTCCGCGGGAGAAAAGGACGGGAGCAGATCGGGAAGAGAAAACGGAGTTCCCAAGGTGAATCCGGCCTCGATCGCCCCCGCGAGCTCCGCGCAGGAACGGACCGTCACGCGGCAATGCGCGGGGCGGCGGGCAAGCAGTGCTTTCACCCGAAGACTCTCTGCCGTCCTCGGCGTGGCGAGCAGGAGCGGACGCCGACAGACCCGAAACGCAGGCAAAAGCGCCGGCTCCGCGCCGATCACCGGAAAAGATACCATGCGGCGCACCCGCTCCGCACACACGGCGGTCGCAGTATTGCAGGCAAGGACGGCTGCATCCACGCCCAAATCGGCAAACTGCCTCATAGCCTCCGCAACAAAGGCAAAGATCTCCTCTGCCCCGCGGCTGCCATAGGGAGCGCGCGCATTGTCTCCCAAATAATAAAACCGGCAACCCCGCAAACGCCTTGCGCATTCGTTCAGGACGGTAAGTCCGCCGATTCCGCTGTCGAATACTCCCACACTCCAATTCGGCATGATTTCCTCCCTTCCCCAGAAAAAAATAAGGAAAATTTTATTGCGAAACGGCAATAAAACGGTTTACAAGCATTTTATTTTATGCTAAAATATGCCGTGAGTGAAATAAAAAGGAGATTTATCGTGCCGAACATCAAATCCGCTAAAAAACGCGTTCTTGTCACCAGAAAGAAGACGGAGCAGAACAAAGCCATCAAGTCGGCTTTGAAGACTTCGATCAAAAAATTCTGCGCGGCAGTTAACGCAGGCGATAAAGAGACCGCGGAAAAACTCTATCCCGAAACCGTTTCCGCCATCGATTCCGCCGCCTCGAAGGGAATTTTGCACAAAAACAACGCTGCGAATAAAAAAGCAAAACTTGCCAAGAAACTTGCGGCGATTCAAGCTGCGTAACATGCGTCGCTTTGTACCCGTGCGCCCCGATCTGCGGGCGCTTTTTTCATGCAAAAAACCGCCGTCCTGATTCAGACGGCGGTTTTTTTTGTACAGTCAAAAAATAATTCGTATTATTTTTGAAATTTTCCGTTCAAACAGTTGACATCTTCCGGCAAATCCTCTATACTGTCCCACGGTCGCGGGTTTATTTTTATTAAACTTTTAATTTAATTATACGAAAGTCTCGCGAAAATGGATTAAAAGTTTAGTGTTATTAAACAAACGACGGATTCCGAGGTGAAAAACATGGAACTTGGTTCAAGACTCAAAGAATTCAGACTGCGGAAAAATCTGACGCAGGAAGAGCTTGCCGACCGCTGCGAACTGACAAAAGGCTACATTTCACAGCTTGAAAACGATCTGACCAGTCCTTCGATCGCCACGCTCGTCGATCTCCTCAACGCGCTGGGCAGCAATCTTTCGGATTTCTTCCACGAAGAGACAGAACAAAAGATCGTGTTCCCCGCGGAGGAATACATCGACAAGCGATCGGAAGGGATGTTTTGGCAATGGGTGATCCCCAACGCCCAGAAAAACATGATGGAACCCGTGCTCGTCGAGCTGGAGCCGGGCGCCGCGACCGGCGTCGATTTTCCGCACGAAGGCGAAGAGTTCGGGTTTGTGCTGGAAGGAAAGATCGACATCGTCTGTGCCGGAAAAGCGCACCGCGCGAAAAAGGGAGAGAGTTTTTATTTTAAAGCGGATACGGAGCATTCCATCGTCAACAAAGGAAAAGGGAAAGCAAAATTTTTGTGGATTTCCACACCGCCTAACTTTTAAGCAGGATCAACAAAGGAGAAAAAATTATGGCAGAACACATCATCGAGCTTGTCGACGTGAGCAAATCCTTCGACGATACCCTTGTCATCGACCACATGAGTTTTTACGTCAACAAGGGCGAATTCATCACCTTCCTCGGCCCCTCGGGCTGCGGTAAGACGACGACGCTGCGCATGATCGCAGGATTCGATCTTCCCACTTCGGGAAAAATCCTGCTCGGAGGCAAGGATATCTCCATGCTTCCTCCCAACAAGCGCCCGGTCAATACCGTGTTCCAGCGTTACGCCCTCTTCCCCCATCTCAACGTCTTTGAAAACATCGCCTTCGGACTGCGCTGCAAGAAAGTGATCAATACGTACGAGAACGACCGCGGCGAACGGTATACCAAAAAAGAAAAACTCTCCAAAAAAGAAATTGCGGAGAAAGTGAAAAAAGCGCTTGCGCTTGTCGATCTCGAAGGATTTGAGAAACGCTCCATTTCTACCCTCTCCGGCGGACAGCAGCAGCGCGTCGCGATTGCACGGGCGATCGTCAACGAACCGGAGATCCTGCTTTTGGACGAGCCGCTCGGCGCGCTCGATCTGAAAATGCGCAAGGAGATGCAGCTTGAGCTCAAAGAGATGCACAAGCGCCTCGGCATCACTTTCATCTATGTGACGCACGACCAGGAAGAGGCACTCACCATGTCCGATACCATCGTTGTCATGGCAGACGGCGTCGTCCAGCAGATCGGCACACCCAAAGACGTCTACAACGAGCCCGCCAACACCTTCGTTGCGGATTTCATCGGCGAAAGCAATATCTTCAACGGAACGTCCGCCGGGGATCGCAAGGTGCGTTTTTGCGGCAAAATCTTTGACTGCGTCGACGATTTTGAACGAAACGAACCGGTCGACGTCGTCGTACGGCCGGAAGACATCCGCATGTGCGCTCCCGAAATCGGAATGCTGCGCGGAAAGGTCCTCTCCGTCGTCTTCAAAGGCATCCATTACGAAATCACCGCGCAGGTCGGAAGATATGAGCTCATCATTCAGAGCACGGAGAGCCGCGACGTCGGAGACGAGATCGGCATGAACATCTTTCCCGACGCCATCCATCTGATGAAAAAGAAATACACCAAAAATGTCTACGACGGCGTGATCACCAAGCGCAATACGGTAGAATTCGCAGACGGAGAATTTGAATGCGATGTCACTCAGCTCTATCCCGGGAGCCATATCGACGAGGAAGACTATCTCGTGACGGCGGAGGGCGAGCGGCTGGATCTCACGGGCGTCGCCGTGACCGTCGAAGTGGGATTCGACGATATCGCGATCAGCGACGAAGAGGGTGCGGGCGGCGCAATGGGACACATCATCTCCATTATTTATAAAGGAGATCATTATCGCATCATTGTCCGCACAGAGGAAAACGAAGAAGATTTTGTCTTCGCGACCGCCGATCTCTGGAACGAAAACGACTATGTCTCCGTGATCATTCCCAAAGACAAGATCAAACTGACCCTGAAACATGCGGAGGACAGAAAATGAGAGTACGCTTCACACGAAAGATGCTGGGGATCCCGTATGCCGTCTTTCTCCTGTGTTTTGTCATCATCCCCATGCTCATCATTGTGTTCTATGCCTTCACGGACCGGGAAATGCATTTCTCGTTCAGTAATTTTGCAAAATTTTTCTCCGATCCGACCAAGCTGAGCACCATCGTCTATTCTCTTGTCATCGCGCTCATCACGACCGCCGTCTGTCTCGCGATCGCCTATCCCGTCGCGTATATTCTCGCGCGGAGCCGCATGAAGAGAACCTATGTCCTGCTTCTGCTCTTCATCATGCCGATGTGGATCAACTTTGTCCTCCGCATCAACGCCATCCGCGAACTGCTGAACTGGATCGGACTGCTCGGAGAAGCCAACTATTTCAACACCATCGTCGGCATGGTCTACGATTTCCTTCCCTTCATGATTCTGCCTCTCTATACGACTCTGCTCAAGATCGACTCAAGTCTGTACGAAGCGAGTGCAGACCTGGGAGGCAGCTCCTTCACGACCTTCACGCGGATCACCGTCCCCCTCTCCATGCCGGGCGTCGTGAGCGGAATTACGATGGTCTTTCTGCCGTCCATGACGAACTACGTCGTCTCGGATATGCTCGGGAACTCCAAAGTAACGGTCATCGGTAAGTTTATCGAAACTTATTTCGGAACAGACTGGCACATGGGCTCGATGATCGCGCTTGTTCTGCTCGTCGTCGTCTTTGTGTCGGCGGCGCTCACGGGCGGATTCAGCCCCGAAGACAATGTGAGAGGTACCAACTTATGATAAAGAAATGCCTGAAAAGTTTTTATATCGGCCTGGTGCTCATCCTGCTGTATGCCCCCATCCTCCTGTTAGCGGTATACAGCTTTAACGAGGTCAATACGATCGGAACATGGGGAAGCTTTTCGCTGGTCCACTATCAGAAACTGTTCGGCGATCCCGTCATTCTCGAGATGATCGGCAACACCGTCGTGCTTGCAATCGTCGCGGCAACGCTCTCTACGCTCCTGGGAACGGCAGGTGCAATCGGCATCTATTACAGCCGCAAAACCGTCAAGACTTTATTGGGCGGAGCATCGCAGATCCCCGTTGTCAACGCCGAGATCGTCACGGCGCTCGCGCTGGCGATCGCCTTTGTCACCGTGGGACTCGACAAATCCTATTTTACGCTTGTCGTCGGTCATATGGTCATCTGCACCCCTTTCGTCTATCTCTCGGTCGTTCCGAAACTCAAGCAAATGGACGGAAGTTTGTACGAAGCGGCGCTCGACTTGGGCGCAAGCCCCTCAAAGGCGCTGTTCAAAGTCGTGCTGCCGCAGCTCATCCCCGGCATCATCTCCGGATTTATGCTTGCCGTCACTCTTTCGCTCGATGACTATATCGTGACGAGCTACTGCAAACCGTCCGGATTCAATACCATCTCGACCTACGTCTATAACGCAACACTCAAAGGCAACGCGCACACGGCGGAAACGCTCTCCTCTTTCTGGGCGCTCACCACGATCATCTTTGTGCTGATCGTCGCCGTCGTGCTCGTCATGAATCTGACAAAAAAACCGGACGGGAGGAAGCGCAATGAAACCTAATCGTTTGATCTCGTTCGCCCTGTCTTGCGCAATGCTTCTCCCCTGCCTGTCCGCCCTCTGCGGATGCGGGACAAACGAGATCATTCTGCGCGTCTATAACTGGGAAGAATACATCGATGAAGGCGGAGAAGGAAGCTATGTTTACGATATGCTTTTGGAAGACATCGACTCGTCTGCGGAAGACATATCCGAAGACGAGATCGTCGCTCCCTCCGTCATCGAAGATTTCGAAGTGTGGTACGAAGAGACCTACGGCACCCCCATCCGCGTGGAATATTCCAACTTCGGCACGAACGAGGACATGTACAATCAACTCAAACTGGGAGACAGCTACGACCTCATCTGTCCCTCCGACTACATGATCATGAAGCTCGCGGCGGAAGATATGCTGGAGCCTTTCCGCGCGGATTTCTTCGACAAAACCGATGAGCACAATTATTATGTCAACGGCGTTTCCGACTACATTGCGCAGGTCTTCGAAAACAATTACGTCACCGTCCGCACGGAAGACGGACAGGAGCATTCCGCCGCATGGAAGGACTATGCCGCAGGATATATGTGGGGCACGACCGGGCTCATCTACAATCCCGAATACGTCGACGAAGAAGACCTCGACGGCTGGGCAGCCATGCTCGACAGTGCCTATCGGAACAAAGTAACGACAAAGGACAACGTGCGCGACACGTATTTCGTCGGGCTCGCCATTCTCTTCCGCGACGAACTGCTCGATTTGGGCGACCGCTTCGCGGCGGGTGAGCTCTCCTCGTCCGAATACAACGAGCAGCTCACTCTCATCATGAATCGCACCGATGAACAGACAGTAGCCCAAGTCCAAGAGATCCTGCTCGAAATGAAGAGCAATATTTACGGATTTGAGACGGACTCCGGGAAAAAAGACATGGTCACCGGAAAAATCTGGCTCAACTTTGCCTGGAGCGGAGACGCGGTTTATGCGCTCGATCTTGCCGAAGAGCCCGAAGGAGACGACGAGCCCGTCTACCTCAATTATTATATTCCAGAAGAATGCGCAAACCTTTGGTTCGACGGCTGGGTGATGCCCAAAGGAGCCAACGTCGAAGCAGCGCAGGCATTCGTCAACTTCCTGTCTCGCCCCGATATCGCCGTGCGAAACATGTATTACATCGGATATTCTTCCGTGATCGCGGCGGACGAAGTCTTTGAATACGTCAACGACACCTATTCCGTGGAGGAAGGCGACGAAGAGGAAGGCGTAGCCTATGATCTCAGCTACTTTTTCGGCGAAGATAAGAGCGTTCTCACCTACGAGGATCAGCTTTACCGCCAGCTTTACACGCAATACCCTCCCGAAAACGTAATGGTGCGCTGTGCCGTCATGGACTATTTCGACGAAGATACGAGCGAACGCGTAAACGAACTTTGGACAAAGGTAAAAGGTGAAACGCTGGAGCTCTGGACGATCCTCGTCATCTGCGTCGCGATCGTCGTATTGGCGGGAGGTGCGCTCTACCTGCGTTTCGGAGCCAAACTCGACCTTCGGCGCAGAAAACCCAAAAAAGGCTATCGCCGCGTCGACCAGTCCCCCGTCATACATTCCTGAATCATGGCAAGAAAAAAACGCCGTCCGACTCTGAAGTGACCCCCAAAGTTTGGACAAAAAATATTAGATTGTATGGGAATGAGTACGGTACCCAACCGGGCTCATTCCTTTTAATTTGAGAGAAATTCTCTCGTTGTTCCAGTAGGATATGTATTC
>CALVZL010000013.1 GCA_944372525.1 uncultured Clostridia bacterium | reverse complement strand
AATGGACATAATAAAAAATTAAATATGGATTGAAACGGTTTATATTCGGTGTAAATCAAAAGCGGAGTTCGCACAAACGAATTCCGCTTTTCCATTAGGTCCCCAACTTATACTATTCAAAACATTTTGAATGGAGCCGCAGATGCTCATCAACTATCTCATCGACAAGATCGTTCTCTTCGACGACCGCATGGAGATCTACTATACAAGTCCCTTAACGAAAAGCCCTGACGACGGTCAGGGCCTTTGTTTTGAGAAAACGGTACGGGTTTTACAGAATACGGTGCATCTCGTGGAGTTATTCGTTTGAGAGCAAAAAAATAACCTAAACCGTCCACACTCCGAAGAGCCGTTCGATTTAGGTTATGCTTGGTGACCCGTACGGGAATCGAACCCATGTTACCACCGTGAAAGGGTGATGTCTTAACCGCTTGACCAACGGGCCTTTATAAAAAAACGGCAGGTGCCGAATTTTTTTGTGGTAGCGATGAGTGGAGTCGAACCGCTGACCTATCGGGTATGAACCGATCGCTCTAACCAACTAAGCTACATCGCCATGTGGTTGCGGGGGCACGATTCGAACGTGCGACCTCCGGGTTATGAGCCCGACGAGCTACCTGGCTGCTCTACCCCGCGATGTTTGGCTATCAAATGAGACAGCTTATTTATTTTAACGGAAGTGTCTGAATTTGTCAATCATTTTTCGGCGAAAAACGAAATTATTTTTTAATTTTGAAGAGTACAGTTGCAAAAACACACCGTCTGTGTTATAATGGAGCAGATGACAGAGCTTTTTTCCCTGCAACCTTATCGGAACCGACGAATTTGCGTAGCACTTTCGGGCGGACGCGATTCGGTTGCGTTGCTTCATTATTTTTTGAAAAACGCTGCGGCATATTCAATCTCTCTGTCTGCGCTCACTTGCGAACACGGGATTCGCGGAGAGAATTCTATACGGGATATGGAATTTGTAAAAAGGCTTTGTCAGGAGTGGCAGGTCCCGCTTCGTGTTTTTCGTTTTGATGTCCCGTCGTATGCACATGCGCACAGAGAAGGCATCGAGGAAGCGGCTCGTCGGCTTCGTTACGAATGCTTTGCCCGCGTGACAGCCGAGGAGGGGAAATCGGTCGCAACTGCGCATCATCAGGACGATTATGCCGAAACTGTACTGTTTCGCCTCTGCCGCGGGACCGCTCTCGGAGGGCTGCGGGCTTTTCCCGAGCGGGAAGGAATTTTGCGTCCCATGCTTTTTGTGCCGCGT
Organism: uncultured Clostridia bacterium; assembly: GCA_944372525.1. Lineage (GTDB taxonomy): Bacteria > Bacillota > Clostridia > Christensenellales > Borkfalkiaceae > Gallimonas. The sequence goes on along the minus strand of CALVZL010000013.1, from coordinate 37,354 downwards.
GTGCAGATCGATGCCTATGTTTGCGAACATGCGCTTCCTTTTGTAGAAGACGAAACAAACGAGGAATCCGTCTACGCACGGAATTTTTTGCGCAACGAAATTTTTCCTGTTTTGGAAGGGAAATTTCCCGCCGTGAGTCGCAATTTGGTTCGTTTTGCCCAATATGCGGCAGAGGATGACGACTATTTGAACGCACTGGCTTTGGATCGGCTTCGTACGGAAAACGGGGAGTATTTTATTCCCGTCAATTTGCCCGATCCGCTTTTTTTTCGCGCGTGTCTTCAGGCATTGCAAAAACTCGGGTTACGCAGTGATTATACTTCGGCGAATTTAGAGGAAGTCGCCCGCCTGCGCTTTCTTCAGAGCGGGAGGAAGGCTTCCTTGCCGGGAGGATTGTCGGCAATGCGGGAGGGAGAAGAAATCTCTGTTTTCTCTCCTTCGTCGTCCTCTGAAGAGGTGGTCCCGTTCCGGATGGGAACGCTTTCTTTGGGCGGATATCGGGTTGAGATTGGGGAAGGACCCTCGGAAGGCGGCTTGCGGGTCGATCTTGACAAATTTCCACAAACTTGCGTTCTGCGGACGAGGCGGGAAGGAGATCTGTTTACGCCTTTTCATGGATCGGAGCGCACCTTGAAAAAGTTTCTGACAGATCGAAAAATTTCTGCGCGGCAGGGAAGGATGCTCCCTCTCGTGGCGTATGGAAATCGAATTCTTGTTGTATGCGGCGTAGAAATTTCGGATGAGGTAAAGGTCGGACCGGATACGGAAAGGCCGGGCTATCTTCTTTCTCTGCGAAAGTGAATCAAATGCGCCAAGTTGTTTTCTTTGGCGCAAACTGACAGGAAAACACCCCGTTGGGGGAAGGATGATACAGGAGAGAAAAACTATGAATCACGATGTGGAAAGAGTGCTCCTCACTGAGGACGAAGTCCGCGAGGGAGTAAAAAAAGCCGCTGCATGGCTGGATGAACAGTATAAAGACTGCAAAGCCCCTCCGCTTGCCATCAGCGTGCTCAAAGGAAGCGTCATCTTCTTTTGCGATCTTGTTCGTGCAATGCAGACGCCTGTGCAAATGGACTTTATGACGGTTTCTTCGTACGGTTCTTCCTCGGAAAGTTCCGGAATTCCGAAGATTGTCATGGACCTTGCCGCACCCGTAGAGGGCAGAGACGTCCTTCTTGTCGAGGATATTGTCGATTCCGGTTATACACTCGTCAAGATGCGCGCCCTTCTCGAGGGAAGAGGTGCAAAATCTTTTACCGTCGTTACGCTTTTGGATAAACCCGCCCGTCGCAAAGTTGACGTGAAAGCGGACTATACTTGTTTTGAAGTCGGGGATGAGTTCATTGTCGGCTACGGGTTGGATTACGCACAACAGTATCGCAATCTCCCTTATATTGGGGTTCTCAAGCGCAGCGTCTATGAAAAATAGAGCTTTTTGCGGCAAAAGAAGAGGGACGAAAGGATGCTCGTGCATTCTTTCGTCCCTCTTTCAGAATTTTAAGCTCATTACTTGTCAGAAAAATCTGCTTTGACAAGACGATAGGTGAGTGTGCCGAGCGACTGAAGCACAGAAGTTTCCATTCTGAGCAGAACATTGCGGTAGGTATTATTGTTCGCATCGGTGCGGCGCGCATAGACGAGCGTTTGCGGGCTTCCGCTGTATGAGTTGTCGTAGGTAAGGGAGACACTGTAGGCTTGGACAGATCCGCTGACGGTTTCTCCGTCTGCTTCAAAATTAACGGTTTCTTCCGTAATCGTCGGGGTGCCGAGCGAGACATCCTGCACTTGCGACATGACAGAATTGATGGAACGGAAAGAAGCCGAACTGTTCATATCCAGTCCGCGCAAGGCAAAAAGGATTTGTTCGTTGTCGAGGAAAGTCGTATTCCCCGTAAGATCATATTCCGTTGTCTTCGGCTCCGCGTCTTCCTGTAAAAGGTCGGTATAGACTGCCGTAGCATTGCTGAGAGCCGAATCGTAACGGACGGTATAGCTGTAATGATATGTCACGCTTGCGGTATCGAGCGAAGAGGGAGAAGTTGAGATCGCAGACGTGGTATAAACTTCTTTTTCGCTGGAGACGGGCTGCAATGCATTGTCAACGGGAAGGAACGACACGGTAGAAAGGATATAATCGTGAAAGGTTTCGCCGACGGCGCCGTTTACGATATATCGTCCCGAGATATCAAGTCTTGTCGTATAAATATAACCTTCTCGCTGAGAAGAGCCGTCGGAGAGGGTGAGATAGGCATTTTTAAGCTCGGTGCGATAGGTCCCTTTGTCGTATTCCACGCGAAAAGCATCTGATGCGGTGGAAGATTGCTTAAAGGTGACTTCATAGTCAAGGATTTCCTGCGTGCCGCTCAGATCTTTTCCGAGTGTCGTATTTTTGTACCAGTTGGCATTGAATGTGAGAGCGGAACCCTGACTGCAAGCGCAGAGCATGAGAGAGACGAGAAGCAATCCTACTAAGGCAGTTTTTTTCATGAAAATCTCCATGATCCGATGAGATGAGCACATTATAACATATTTTTTTATCTTTGTAAAAACAAATCGTCGAAAATCAGCGAAATTTTCGGAAAAAGTATGCTATAATAACAGAAAAAACGAGGAGAGAAATGGCGGAGATCATCGGAGCCCCGACGCTCGATGATGCGCTTGCCGCACTGGGGGAGCGGGCTGCGCGGAACGAAGCGTGCGGGAAAAAAAATCTGATCTTTTGCGAAGACAGGCTCACGCTTTTGGCGGAGGGCGCCGTTCTTGATGCGGTCGGCGGAAGTTTTCTGACCGACGTGACAACTTTCTCCCGTTTTTTGTCAGGAAACTGTACGGTACTCTCCAAACAGGGTTCCGTAATGGCGATCTCCGATATTCTTGCGGAAAACAGGGAGAAGCTGCATTATTTCCGTCCGGGGGCGGCGAGGGCGGTCTATGAGACGATTGCCCAGCTTTCTGCATCCTGTGTGGAGCCGGAGTTGCTTCGCAGAAGCGCGGAAGAGACGGAAGGCGTTCTGCGCGGCAAGCTCTTCGATTTGGCACTGATCTGCGAAGCGTACCGCGATTTTCTCATCAAGAAGGGATTGAGGGATGAGACGGGTTATTTGGCAGGTCTGCCGGACACCATTCGGCGATCGGATCTGCGGGATACGCATGTTTTTTTCTTTGCCTTTCCTTCTTTCACGCGACAGGCGCGGGAAGGAATTCGCGCGGCGCTTGATTGTGCCGCCGATGTGACGGGGATCTTTCTTGCCGGGGAAAAAGATTTTTATACCAATGAGGCGGCTCATCTCTTCCGCAAAGTATGCGAAGAAAAAGAAATGCCCCGATTGGGAATGAAAAAATCGTCTTTGTCTGGTGAGGCGCGGCTGTTCGCAGAAAGGCTTTTTGCTCCGGAACGTTTTTCTCTTGCCCGCAAAAAGGTCGAGCATATTCGGACATTTACGGCGGCAGACGAGGGAGAGGAGATCGCCTCTGTCGCGTGTCTCATCAAACGATATGTCGTTGCGGGAGTGCGGTATCGGGAAATCGCCGTGCTCGTCCCCGATAAAAAAAGTTTCATAACCGTTGAAAAAGTTTTCTCGGCCTATCGGATTCCTTTTTTTGCGGATAGACGCCGGGCATTTTCGGAACATCCCTTCTGCCGCCTGCTTCTGACGGTGCTCCGTGGGTGTGCAAGCGGGGTTTTGCCGGAGGAGGCGGACGGTATCGCAGCGAACGTCTATTTCGGGAAAGCCGATCAATACAGAAACTATCTCATGCGCTTCGGGGGATACCGCGGTGCGATACGGCGAGAGATCAAAGAAGGGGACGCCGTCAAGGGTTACGATCGGGAATTGCTGGTCGTTTGCCGTCAAAGAATGCTCGATGCGTTGGCGCTCTTTCCGAAAGGACAGAGCAAAGAATTCGCAGAAGTCTGTACCCGCGGCGTGCGCGAGCTGTATCGCCTTTGCGACGGAGAACACGTCACGCAGGAACTTCAGCGGAAATGCTCTGCGCCGGAACGGGAGTTCCTGGAGATTTCTCCTCTTGAGCAGATTCTCAGCGAGATTGAAACGGTCGTCGGGTCCCGCAGGGTAACCGCAAAAGAATTTTCGGAAATGTTGGAGAACGGACTGGATGCGCTGGAGCGCTCGATGATTCCCCAATATGCCGATGCTGTGTTTGTGGGGGATGCGACGGATAGCAGGTTTTCCCGAGTGAAGATTCTTTTTGCGACGGGTATGACGGATGCTCTGCCGCTCGTTGCCGCGGACACCGCCGTCATTACCGACGGAGAGATCGGAAGACTTTCCGGACTGAATGTGGAAATATCTCCGGCAATGGCGCAGGTCAATGCGCGGGCGCGGGAGAGTCTTGCTCTCAATCTCTGTTCCTTTACGCAGGAACTTTATATGAGTTATCCGTTGCGCCGGACGGGGGAGGAAATGCGTTGCAGCGAAGCGGTGACTTATGCGCAGCAGCTTTTTTGCATGCCACCGATTCCGGACCCGTTTCCGTTTGACAGCTGCGAACGGGAACCTGCTTTTCTTTGTCTGCTCGAAATGAAGCAGACTTTTGAAGCGGGGGAAAACGATCCTGTCTTTTCTGTCCGATACGCTTCTCTCTATTCGGCGCTTTGCCGCCGCGGGGAAAAAGAGCGGATCGACAGATTGCTCGGAGCGGGAGTGAAGGCGAAAGTTCCGTCCGCTGCTTCGCTGTATTTTTCGGACAGGATTTCTCCGACTTTGCTCGAGGAGTATTTTGCCTGCCCTTATCGCGGATTCGCTTTGCGCGGGCTGAAATTGAGGGAACGCGAAGAAAAGACGGTATTGAACACGGATGCCGGCACGTTTGTTCACGCTGTGTTGCAACAATGCGCCGCCCGCTTCAATGAGATGCGGAGCGCGGAGGAGTGTCGCTCGTATGCACGGAAATGCGGCGAAGCGTTGCTGAGCAGTTCGGCATATATGGCGCTTGCGGATACGGATGCGGGCGTCTATACGGGTGCGCGGCTGATTGAAGAGGGAGAGTCGGTTTCCGTGGCGGCTTATTTGCAACTTGCATCTTCCGATTTTCGCGTAAACGGAACGGAGACCGCCGTATTTCTCGACGAACTGTCGCTCAAAGGGACGGTGGATCGTGTGGACCTCTCCACAGACAAAAAATACGTACGGGTAATCGATTATAAGACGGGGAGTTTTGACGGGACTCCGACGGCATATTATACGGGCAGAAAATTACAGCTGGAGCTTTATCTGAAAGCGGCGGCAGAAGGCGCAAAACCGGCGGGCACCTTTTATTTCCCCGCTGCAGACCGCATTGTGGGACCCGAGGAGAACAAATTTCGCATGATCGGCTTTTTCAGCGGCGAGGAAGAAGTGTTGTCCCGTATGGATTTGGCGCTGAAAGAGGGAGAAAAAAGTTTGGTATTCGAAGCAAAGCGCGACGGAAAATTCTCCGACAAAGGCATGTCGCAGAGGGACTTCGAAGATTTTCTCGATTACGGCATACTTGTGTCCAAAGGAGCGGAAAAGGAGATGCGGGCAGGGAATATTGCTCCGTTGCCGTACGGAGAGAGCTGTAAATACTGTAAGCTGAACTCGTTGTGCGGGTTTGTCGGGGAACCGCGCAAAGCGGATGCCGTGCGCTGTGCCGACATTGTGCAGATCGTGCGGCGAACGAAGGGGGAAATATGAGCGTTGTGATGACGGAAGAACAGAATCGTGCCGTTTCGTCACGCGGAAAGGTGATCGTCTCCGCTTCTGCGGGGAGCGGCAAGACTTTTGTGATGATCGAAAGGTTAGTGACCCTCATTTGCGAAGGCGTCGATCTTTCCTCCGTTTTGGCCGTGACATATACAAGGAAAGCGGCGGCCCAGATGCGGGAAAAACTGCGCGCGCGGTTGATCGAGGAGATCGGACGATGTGAGGGGAAAAAAAGGGCGCGACTCAAGGAACAGCTTACCTTTCTTCCTTCTGCCGATATTTGTACTGTTCATGTATTTTGCAGCCGTCTTCTTCGGACCTATTTTTACCTTGCCGATCTCGACCCTGCGTTCCGCATTCTCTCTGCAGAGGAAACGGAAGGGAAGACATTGCTTACCCGCGCGCTCGATGAAGCCTTTGAAGAGGCATATCAAAGAGGCGGAGCGTCTTTTCGATCCCTTTTGTCCGTCTATTTCCGCAAGAACAGGGATGAGTTCCTGCGTGGAATGGTTCGAAAGCTGTACCTGCAGATTCGAGGGATCGGAAATTACCGTCAGTTGCTTTCTCATGCGGAGGAGTACGGAAAATTTGAGGAAATACAGGAAACGCTTCTCGAGGATTTTCGCTTTCGGGCACAAGTTTGCATGAGGAACGCGGAGGAAGCGGGGGAATGGTTTGCAAAAAACGATGCGCGCGGAGTAAAATTATGTTCCGAACTGCGGCACGCCTGTAAGGAGCTGGCGGATGCAGCTTCGCTGGAAGAAATGAAAAAATGCGCTGCTGAACGGCTGAAAGTTTCCGCCAAACCGTCTTCTACTAAGGCAGAAGGGGAATTGTTGCGTCGGCTTACCCGATTGGGAACCCTGTCTGCGTTGGTCAAAGCGCTTTATGCGGAGATCGGAGAACTTGCTCCGACGGAGACGGAGCGGGTGCGGTGGAAAGACGCACACGCCCGATCGGGTGCGCTTGCCTCCCTGATTCTTGCCCTTGACGACGCATATGCCCGTCTTAAACGGGAAGCGGGAGCGCTCGATTATAATGATCTGGAATATTTTGCGCTGCAAATCCTGAAAGACGGACAGGTCCTTGATGCCGTGCGCAAAAAATACGTTTGTCTCTTTGTGGATGAATATCAGGACGTCAATCCGGTACAGGAGGAGCTTCTCGCTCTTCTCGGGAAAGACGCAGATGTGTTTTATGTCGGCGATGCCAAACAGGCGATCTATGCGTTTCGCGGAAGCCGTTCCGATTTCTTTCTGAAAAAGGCGGGAACTTTTCCGGTGTCGCTGTGTCTGAGTGAAAATTTCCGAAGCGCTTCCGCTGTGCTCGATGTTGTAAACCGTGTCTTTTCGCATGCTATGACAGCGGAGACGAGCGGGATCTCATATCGCGAAGAAGCTTTTATGCGGGGCGGAAGACGCTATCTCGATCACGCGGGGAAGGTGGAGTTTCATCGCATTCCGAAAACAAATCGCAAATACGACCCTCCGAAGGAGATCTATTCCGTCCTGCATGACAGTGCGGACAAAGAGGATGAACTCGCACAGGAAGTGATCCGTCTTGTCGGACGCGAGGTCGGAAGCGAATGGTTCGACGCGGACGCCGGCATGACCAAACGGGTGGAGTATGGGGACATTGCGATTCTTGTCAGAAAAAAAATGGGCGATGCAGAACGTATCGTTCGTACGTTGAGCGAGCATAACATTCCCGTGACGACGACGGCGCAGGTCAATGTCTGTGAGTTTTGGGAGGCACGTCTCCTTATCGATTGGCTTTCATTTTTAGACAATACGGAACAGGACATACCCCGCGCGGGCGCAATGCTTTCTCTGATCGGCGGATTCACGGAAGCGGATCTGGCAAGCATCCGTGCTCGTTTCCCTTCGCAATATACGTTTCGGGAAGCTTGTGCGCAATACGCCGGTACGGTACGCGATGATCTGGCGGAGAAACTTCGTGCTTTTGATGAGCGAACGGAGGCGTACCGCGTTCTTTCCGCAGTCCGTACGGCGCAGGAAATGATTCAGTTTTTACTTTCGGAGGGATTGGAAGCGGAGATTGCCGCCAAGCAGGACGGAAAAAAACGGCTGCAGCGTGTCCGTAGGCTTGCCGATTCGGCAGAAGGCAGTGTCAATGATTTTTTGCATTCTCTTGCCGTTTCGGGATATCAGGTGGATTTCAGCGAAAGCGGCGGGGAAAATGCGGTAAAGGTCCTCACGATGCATTCTGCCAAAGGATTGGAATTTCCCGTTGTGCTGCTCGCCAATCTCGACGCTCCTTTTCATGACGCGGAGCGGGAGGAAGTTGTATTCTCGGAACAGTTTCTTTTTGCACCTAAAAGTTTCGACACGGACAAGAAACTCGTTTACGGGAACGATCTGCGCCGGGCAAGTGCGATTTGTCTCGGACGAGAAGAAGCGAGAGGAGAACTGAATCTTCTCTATGTTGCCATGACTCGCGCGAAGTACAGGCTGCATCTGTTTTTCCGCGACAGATCTGAGGCGATTTCACCGCAATTCGCCAAATGTATGCAGGACTTTTTTCTGTTGCCGGAATTCGACGGTTTCTTTGCGGAACCGCAGGCGCAGGCGGATGCGCCGCTTGCACGAAACGCCTTTGTCTATCGTCCCGACTCAGCATGCGAAGAAGAAATCCTATCCGTATATGAGCGGGAATATCCTTTTCGGGAAAGCGCGTTGCTCCCGGTCAAGAGTTCTGCGACCGATCTTATCCGCCGCCAGGCGGAAGGAAATTTCCGAGGCAGCGAAACGAGGGAGGCTGGCGGCGCGGATGCACAGACCGGGATCGCCTATCACGCGTTTTTACGTTATGTTCGTTTCGGGTGTTCTGTGCATGAAGAGTTGAAACGGATGAAGGAAGGCGGGCTGCTGTCTGCGCAGCAGCTGGAGCTGTTGGATGAAAACCAATTGGAGAAGATCTTGTCGATGCCTTCCTTTGCTTCTGTAGCCGGCAAAGAAGTCCGGCGGGAACAGACTTTTCTCTGCCGCCTGCCTGCAAATGAGACTCTCTGCGGTTGCGGCTGCCAAGACGAGATCGTTTTTCAGGGTGCGATCGATCTACTTACGGAGGAAGCGGACGGCTGGTTGATTTTGGATTATAAGTTTTCTTTTCACGACGAAGAGCGTCTTCGGGCCGATTATGCGCCGCAGATTTCGCTTTATCGGAAAGCGGTGTCAAAGATCACCGGGACGGAGGAATCAAAGATCAAAGCGCGCATTCTGAATATCATGTTGATGCGGGAAATCGAAATGTAAGATGTTTCGAACCCATCAAATAGAATTGCCTCGCCAAGCAAGAGGCAAAAAAGGAGAGGTCAAAATGGAATTGTTGAACAAACTTATCGCGGAAGTTGCGAACTTGCCGGAGCTCGTCGTGCTGATCGTTTGTCCCGCGATACTTGTTGTGGTCGGGCTGTTGCTGGCTGTTTTGCGTGCGAAAAAGGCATATCCTGCCGTAGCGATCGGGCTTGGAGGCGCGGGAATTTTTTTGGTCGTCTGCAAATCGGGCGGAACCTTTGACCAGACGATGGCATGGGCGGGGCTTTATCTTGTTCTGTGTGCCCTTGTATGTCTGTTCTTTTTGATTCCCTTTGGAAGGGGAAAGAACGTGCAGGGAGATCGGGACCAGGAGATCTATGAAAAATTCCGTATGGAACTTGAACCGACCGCATTTCCCGAGGAGGCGCCCGTTTCCGAAGGGGAGGCGGTGAGTGCCGAAGAGGGCGGACTGCGGCTACAACACGTAGACGAAATGCTCTCAAAATTGTTTGCTGCCGATCTGGAGGCAAGCGATCGTCTGGAGGCGGATGCGATTGCGCGATCTCTTGATGTCTATCGCAATAAGGCGCTGAACGGGGAGGAACTCCGCTCTCTGAACGACAGTCTCGCATCCGTTCTTCGTCTTACGGCGAAATACAGTCTCTGAAGAAAAAAGTGCCGCGCTTAGGTTTTTCGGGCGGATGCGCAATCCGCGCGCCCAATTCAAGCAGACGGTTGTGCGCCGCCGCTCGGTCCAAAAGAGAAGGAGTTATGCAATCTCCCGCGACGGCGATTTGTATTCCGTCTCCGTCTGTTATGTCGGACTGCAGGACTTTTCCGAGCAGGTCGCGGTCATACAGCGCACAGCGCGGATTGTTTTTCGGTTGCGCAACGGAAGAGAGGGGAAGTGCATCGTTTTTGGGACGTTCGCTTTTTTTCGGACCTCGTTTATCTGCACATGCGCGCAAAATGACGGCGTCCCGGTACTCCGCACACCGAAACGGACAGAAGACGGAAATCGACGTTCCCGTGATGTGAAGATAACATTTCCCGTCTGATTCCAGGACGTCGCGTACAATTCCGAGACGGCTGCCGTTTTGCGTATAGACCGTTTTTCCGATCGGAGAAGGAATCCCCGTCGGAGCGCTGACGCGTGCGGCGCCTGCAAGGATGGCGTCGCCAACGGATTGAAGGGCGCGCACGGGAAGAAAGAAAGAGGTTTCTTCTTCGTCTGCGCAGACAAGAACGGTAAGGTTGCCGTTCTTTGCGCTGAGCAAAAAGGACACGACATATCCGAGTCGCTCTCCCGAGGGTGAGAGCACGGGTTTCGCGATCAGTTCGGAAAGTTTCATAAATCACCTCACTTAAAATGTTCCGGACGATTGCCCGACAATGAACTCTATGCCGACGTCGGTTGGTGTATTTTTGCGGTTTTCGGAAACGGACGGAAGAATTTGTCGTAAATTTTTCCGGATCGGAGAGACGATAAAAATATAAGACCGGATTATAGGAAATATAATCATTTTTTATTCGGTCACGAGCGGCAAAGGTTCCTCAAACATTTGACAGAATCGGGGGGAATTTTTATAATAGTACAGGAAAATCCGATAAGAAACGACAGAGTGAAAAAGGAGAGCCGTTATGAATGTGCCCGAATTGTTCGCAAGCAATGTGTTCAACGACGAAGTCATGAAAAATTCGTTGCCCAAAGAGGTGTATAAATCCTTGCGCAAGACGATCGACGAAGGACAGCCTCTTGATTCCTCCATCGCAAGCTCTGTTGCGAATGCGATGAAAGATTGGGCGATCTCGAAGGGCGCTACGCATTACACGCACTGGTTTCAGCCTTTGACGAATCTGACGGCGGAAAAGCATGACGGATTTATCGAACCGTCCGGAGATCGCGCGATCATGCAGCTTACGGGGAAAAACCTCATTGTCGGCGAACCGGATGCATCGTCTTTTCCCTCGGGAGGGACGAGAGCGACTTATTCGGCGCGCGGGTACACGGCATGGGATCCGACTTCGCCGGCCTTTGTGAAAGAGGGTACGCTCTATATTCCGACTGTGTTCGTGTCCTATACGGGCGAGACGCTCGATAAAAAGGCGCCCCTGTTGAAGTCGATGACCGCGTTGGATATTCAGGCAAAGCGTTTGCTCAAATTGTTCGGCATTGAATGTCGCAAAGTCTCTACGACGGTCGGTCCCGAACAGGAATATTTCATTGTTGACGAAAAGGTCTATCTCAAACGCAAAGATCTCATTCTCACCGGCAGAACTCTGTTCGGGGCGCCGTCTTCCCGGGGACAGGAGCTGGAAGATCACTATTTCGGGGTATTGAAGACGAGGATCTCCGAATTTATGCGCGATTTGGACGAGACGCTGTGGAGCTATGGGATCTATGCCAAGACCAAACACAACGAAGTTGCGCCTGCGCAGCATGAGCTCGCCCCGATCTTTTCCACGACAAATGTTTCGGTAGATGACAACCAGCTTACGATGGAGCTGATGAAGAAGGTCGCTCAGCGCCATGGGCTGGTCTGTCTGCTTCATGAAAAACCTTTTGAGGGGATCAACGGGTCTGGGAAACACAACAACTGGTCGCTTTCTACGGATACGGGGATCAATTTACTGGATCCCAGCGAGACGCCGGAAAGCGATACGCGGTTTATGCTCATTCTTGCCTGTGTCATCGCTGCCGTAGACCGATATCAGGGCGTTTTGCGCGCCTCGGTAGCGTCGGCGGGAAATGATCATCGGCTTGGAGCAAATGAAGCGCCTCCCGCCATTATTTCCGTCTATCTCGGCGATCAGCTCGGCGCCCTTGTCGACAGTATTGTGATGGGAAGGGAATACGTCCCCAAGAAGGCGGTTCCCGGGTCGATCGGCGTACCCGAATCTCCGATATTTCCCATCGATACGACCGATCGCAACCGTACTTCTCCGTTTGCGTTCACTGGGAACAAATTTGAATTTCGCATGCTCGGGTCCATGGCTTCGGTTGCCGATCCGAATATTGTTCTCAATACCATCGTGGCAGAGTCTTTTTCCGATGCGACAGAGGTTCTATCGAAAGCGAAAGATTTTGAAAAAGCATGCAAGGACTACACGGCAAAATTGCTGAAAGAGCATTACCGTATTATCTTCAACTACAACGGATACGGACCCGATTGGGAGCCGGAAGCGGAAAAACGGGGGTTGCTCAACAACAAGACGACGGCGGATGCCGTCCCGGAATTTTTCAAGCAAGAAAACATCGATGTGTTTGTGCATCAGGGTGTTTATACCGAAAAGGAAGTCATTGCCCGCGCGAACATACAGTTGGAAAATTATATTAAAACGATCAATATTGAAGCGCTTACGATGGCGGAGATGGTGCGGCAGGACATTTATCCGCGCGTAAACCGATATATTACCGAAGTCTGTTCCGCTGTAACGGCAAAAAAGAAGGTCGGCGAGCATATATCTTGTAAATCCGACGTCATGCTCGCGGAACGTCTTTCGATGATGAACGACGCGATTCTGTTTGCGGTCGAAAAGCTGGAACGTGATTTGGCTGAAATGCCCGCCGGGGAGGGACCTGCTTCGCAGAAAATGGCGCATGTGATCGTTCCGGACATGGAGGCAATCAGAAATATTGCGGACGGCATGGAGAAACTTTGCTCTTCCGATTACTGGCCGTATCCCTCATACGAAGATCTTCTCTACAGTGTGAGATGATTTTGTAAAATTTTCTTTGTCCGCCCTGCGTTGTTTAGCGTGGGGCGGATATTGCTTGACATATGCGCGTGTTTGCAGTATGCTACAAATGAACAAAGCGGGAGAAAATAACATGAAAGTCAAAGTTCGGATCAAAAAAATAAACGATGATGCAAAAATTCCGGTCTATGCGTCACCGTTTGCAGCGGGAGCAGACCTGTTTGCCTGTGAAGAGGAGGACATCACGATCGCAGCGGGAGAGACAGAATTCGTGCACACGGGGCTCATTGCGGAGTTGCCGGAAGGGACGGTCGGACTGATCTGTGCGCGCAGCGGACTTGCCTGCAAACAAGGATTGGCGCCCGCAAATAAAGTCGGCGTCATTGACTGCGATTATCGGGGGGAAATTATCGTCGCTCTGCATAATCACGGGACAGAAACTCGCATGATCCGCAGAGGAGACCGAATCGCACAACTGATCGTGGCGCCTTATTACGAGGCGGTATTTGAATGTTCCGAGGAACTTTCCGAAACGGTGCGCGGAGAGGGCGGTTTCGGTTCTACGGGGAAAAACTGATGCGCATGCGTCGAAAAAGACATCTCGAAGAACGGCTTGCGGCTTGTTCCGATCTGCTGCTTGCCCGCGGGAGACCTTGTCTGAATCTCAAAGAAGCGGCAGAACAATATCGTGCGCTTCTCGATTACCGACAGGTCTTCGGGAACTCCGCGCCCGTGCGGCTTGAGATCGGCTGCGGATGCGGCGGATTTGTTCTCGAAATGGCAAAACGGAATCCGCAGGTCAATTTTTTGGCGGTCGAAGTCTGCTCCAATGTCATTGTGAGCGCCATGGAGCAAGCTCGCAAAGAAAAAGTTTCCAACGTGCGCTTTCTCAATATTGCCGCTGAGATCTTGCCTTGCTATCTGCCGCAAGAGAGTATCGATACGATTTATTTGAATTTTTCCACGCCGCTTCCCGAGCAAAGCAGAGAAAAACAGAGACTGACATCCTCGCGTTTCCTGCAGATCGATCGGGCTCTGCTTCAGGGGGGAGGCAGAATCGAACAGAAGACGGACAGTGCGGAATTTTTTGACTATTCACTGACGAAATTTGTCGAGAACGGATTTGAAGTTTGTGAGATTACGCGTGATTTGCACGGAAGCCCGTATGCAGCGGAGAATATAGTGACGGAATACGAACGGATCTTTCTCGGAAGGGGCTTGCCCATTTTTCGCGCGGTTGCGATAAAGCGCGGGAAGGAAAGGAGGGTTGAATGAATGCATTTTATATGCCGACTCGCGTGATTTGCGGAAGAGGCTGTGTAAGGGAACAAGGAGCGTTGCTCGATCCGCTCGGGCGTCACGCACTCATTGTCACGGGAAAAAGTTCGTCGAAAAACGGGGCGCTCGACGATCTGCTCTTTGCGCTCGAAGCGAACGGACAGGACGGAACGGTCTATGATCGGGTGACCCCAAACCCGACGGTTGGGTGTGTTCGGGAAGGTCTCTCGCTGCTGCGAAGCGCGGGATGCGATTTTGTTGTCGCGATCGGGGGCGGTTCTCCGATGGATGCGGCAAAAATGATCGCGCTGCTTGCCCTGCAAGATCGGGAAGACGAAGAGCTCTTTTCAGGCGGATATGAGCCGAAAGCTTTGCCGATGGCTCACATTCCCACGACTGCCGGTACGGGCAGCGAGGTAACGCCGTATGCAATTTTGACCAATGAAGAACAGACAACCAAGACCAGCATATCTTCTCCCGCTATGTTTCCGCGGATCGCTTTTCTCGACGGAGGATATACGGATCAGCTTCCCGAAGCGATCACAAAAAACACGGCGATGGACGCGTTTTCGCACGCTGCGGAAGGGATCCTTTCCCGCAATTCGATTCCTCTCTCCGATGTCCTCGCGAAGGAAAGTCTGCGTCTGCTCTATCCGCTTCTGACGTCATTGAGCAAGGGAATGCCGACCGCGAGGGAGCGGGACGAACTGCTCTATGCGTCCATGCTGGCGGGCATGACGATCGCGCAGTCCGGAACAACGGCAATTCACGGGATGGGATATTATCTCACTTATTTTTACGGAGTGGATCACGGAAGGGCAAACGGGCTTCTCCTCGGAGAAATGCTGCGCCTGTGCGAGCGGAAAAATCTTCCGCAGCTCGATGAGATCTGTACAGCTTGCGGAGTTTCCCGCGCGGAAGAAATCTGTGCGTTGCTTTCGGAGCTGCTCGGCGAACGGGAAAAGATTTCCGAAGAAGAATTGGAACGGTTTGCCGTCATGGCACAAAAGAACAAAAACATCAAAAAATCGCGGTATGAGCCTTCTTTGGAAGATCTTCGCGTGATCTATTTGCGTTCGTTCGGTTACTCCTGCTGACCGGACATGAGAAAAGGACGCCGTTCCGATCCGAACGGCGTCCTTTTGGTCGGCACGGAATTTCGGTTCAGACGGAAGGAGTTTCCGTCTCCGGATTTTTTTCGCTGATTGCTGATTTTTCCGCGGGACGGACTTTGCGCACCTGTCTGACAAAGGCGGGGGAGCTGAATACGAGCACGCTCGCTACGATGGCGATCACGATGTCGGGCAGAACATATCCCGCATTGTAAGTGAGGCTGTAGAGCAGGATGTCGGACAATTTTTCCGAACCGGCATATGCTCCGAAGGCGAAGATCCCGGAGAGGAAATGGATGGCGAATCTTCCGATTCCCGCGACAATTCCTCCGAGTGCGATCTGGATCTGCGGCCGTTTTTCCAGCGGACGGAAATCCGCAAACATTCCGGAAAGTCCGATGCTTGCAAAAGCGGCGGGATAGTCGAGGATAAATTGTGCGGGGTGCAGAATATAGGGGTCCTGAACGGCTTGCAGCAGTCCGTAGACAAAGCCCGCGAAGACGCCTTTTTTTGTTCCGAACATATAGGAATACACCATCATCGGCAACAGGGAGGCAATCGTGATGGAGCCGCCCTGCGGCATTTTGACGATGCGAAGCCAAGAAAGGGCAAAGCTCATTGCAATGCAAATAGCAGCATAGGCAATCGATTTGGCGTCGAATCCCTTTTGGGTTTTTCGATCCAGAAGAAAACCCGCCGCGACGATCGCTGCGACGACCAAAACGGCGCTGATATAGAGTGCGACGGAATTGACGTCATCGTTGGTGATCCAGTTGTCTTCCGCTGCGTCGCCCGAAGAAAAGTGGATCCCCGTGCAAATGAGGACGGAAAGAAGGGCAATCCCGACGATGCAGCCTGTGAGGAGAAAGGTTCGTTTTGAGGGAAAAAAGTAGAGAACGATGGCGCTTCCCGCTACCGTCGCGATAAGAACAAGAATCGGATAGAAGAGTATTTCTACGATACCGTCCTCGAAGAGAGAGAGCGCAAGCATGGTGAATCCAATGACGCATGCAACGGCGAGGGCAACAAATACGCTCGCCTTGAGAAAGACTTTGCGCGCTTCACCTCGGATAAGAAGCATATAGAGGCAAAAAATCAGGGCAAATGCAATGACAAGCCAGAAAAAGATGCAACCTGCCGCATTTTTAGGCGTATCGAAGAGGAGAGGATACCAGGTTGCTTCGTCCGCCAACAAAGTATTGATTGACATATAATCTCCTTATGTTCCGTCGAATCGCGTAAAAAACGCCCGCACAAAAGCGCGGGCGGAAATTCTGTATGGATCCTGTACTTTCGTTCAAGCATTACCTTGTCCGATTCGAATGGTATCATCTCAGCCTTTTACGGCACCCACGACGGATTATTTATTTGTATTACAGATTATACGAGGTTTCTTTGCAAAAGTCAATTGAATTTTTATAAAAAGTGTAGTATAATTTTCGAAGAGGTGAAACATGGAGAAATTTTACGCCTATCTGGACAGAATGAAGTTTATCAAGAGGTGGCAGCTGATGCGTTCCGTGCGAGAGGAAAATATCATGGAACACTCTCAATCCGTCGCGGTTTTGACGCACGCGCTTGTTACGATTGAGCGGGAAGTCTACGGAGGGGAGGTCGACGTTTCCCGTGCCATACTCTACGCGATCTATCACGAGGTCAGCGAGGTCATGACGGGCGATATGCCTACCCCTGTCAAATATTTCAATCACGGAATTCACGGGGAATATGAAAAGCTTGAACGGCTCGCTGTCGAGAAGATTGCCGATACACTTCCCGCTTCGATGAAAGCCGGGATCTATCCCTATTTGCAGGCGGAGAAAGAGTCGACGGAATATCGCTTCGTAAAAGCGGCGGACAAGCTCTCCGCTTATATCAAATGCCTTGAAGAGCTTCGCTCCGGGAACAAGGAGTTTTCCAATGCGGAAAGGACGATCCGATCGACGCTTGAAAAAATGCAGATGCGTTCGGTAGATTATTTCTTCGAACATTTTATTCCCGCGTTTGCCTTGACGCTTGACGAATTGGAGGGATTGTGAACAAAGGGGAGCGAATCATCAGAGCTTATTCTCCGAAAGATTGTTTGGCGATCATGGCTCTTTTTTACGATACCGTTCATACCGTATGCGCAAGGGACTATACGGAAGAACAGCTCTGCGCCTGGGCGCCGAAGGAGGCGGACCCGGAAAAGTGGGCTACTTCTTTTCGTTCCCGTGTGGCGCTTGTGGCTGCGGAAGGGGGAGAAATTGTCGGATTCGGCGACGTTGATGAATCCGGATACCTCGATCGCCTGTATGTTTGCAGCGACAGGCAGAGGCGGGGGATCGGAACGGAGCTCTGCGATCGCTTGGAAGCGGCTGTAAAAGGAGACCGCGTCAGCGTAAACGTTTCACTTACGGCAAAGGCTTTCTTTGAGGCGAGGGGATATCATACGCTAAAAGAACGGTATGTTTTGCGAAACGGCGTCGCCTTGTTTCAAGCACAAATGGTAAAAAATTTAAACAGCTCTTCCTGACAAGAGGAAGGGCTGTTTTTGAAAATTCTTTTATTTGCTCAAGCTCAGGTAAATCATCAAAACAGCGATGTCGGCGGGGCTGACGCCGGAAATGCGTTCCGCCTGTCCGATGTTGAGCGGACGGATGCGCTCAAGTTTCTCTCTTGCCTCCAGCCTCAGTCCCGAGATGGAGGAATAATCGATCTCTTTCGGAAGCGGTTTTTGTTCCAGCTTGATTGCTTTTTCCATTTCCCGTTTGCTGATTTCGAGGTAACCCGCATAGCGGATTTCCGTCTCGGCAGAGAGGGCAATGTCGTTGGGCAGGTCGGGGAGAATTCCGAATACCGTGCGGATTTCGCGCAACGGAATCCCGCGGCGCAGCAGATCGGCGTAAGATACGCCGCTTGAGAGCGGAGGCTGTCCGTGTTTTAACGCGAGATCATGCGCAAGTTTTTGATCGGCGCGCTCGTCCAATGCGCGAAGGGCGTCTTCGTGCATCTGCTTTCTCTTCAGGAAGAGTTCATAGCGCTCGCGCGAGACCAATCCGCAATCATATCCGATTTGCGTCAGGCGCAGGTCAGCGTTGTCCTGTCGCAGCGATAGACGGAATTCTGCGCGCGAAGTCATCATACGATAGGGTTCGTCCGTTCCTTTTGTGACCAAGTCGTCGATAAGCACGCCGATATAGGCTTGATCGCGGCGCAGGATGAGCGGCGGTTTTTCCCTCAAAAAAAGGGACGCGTTGAGTCCGGCGATCAGCCCTTGTGCCGCCGCTTCTTCATAACCGCTCGTACCGTTGATTTGTCCTGCGGTATAGAGTCCGCGGATCTTTTTGGATTCCAGCGTCGGCAACACGTCCAGTGTATCGATGCAGTCGTATTCGATGGCATAGGCGTAGCGCATGATCTCGCAGGCTTCCAGCCCCGTTACCGTGCGGTACATCTCCTTTTGCAGATCATGAGGGAGAGAGGTGGAGAGTCCTTGCACATAGATTTCCGTCGTGTCCGCGCCTTCCGGTTCCAGAAAGAGCTGATGACGTTCTTTGTCGCGGAAACGCACCACTTTGGTCTCGATGGACGGACAATATCGCGGGCCCGTTGAAGAGATCATGCCGTTGTAGAGCGGCGCTCTGTCAAGATTGTGCAGAATGAGATCATGCGTTGCGGCATTGGTATAGGCGAGATAGCATGGCGTCTGAACTGCGGGAGCACAGTGGTTGAGAAATGAAAAAGGATAGACATCCGGACTGCCGTCTTGTATTTGCAGAAGAGAAAAATTGATGGTCCTCCCGTCAAGACGTGCCGGAGTTCCCGTTTTGAAACGGCGAATCCGATAGCCCAGTTCTGTCAGACTTTTGGTCAGCAGTGTTGCATTGGCAAATCCGTTCGGACCGCTTTCCGAGATAACTTCGCCCGTGATCGTTCGGGAATTGAGATAGACACCCGTGGCGATGATGACGGCACGACAGAAAAAGACGCCGCCGTAGGAAGTTCTGACTCCCGTAACGGCGCCTGAATGTGTAAGAATTTCCGAAGCTTCTCCCTGTGCGATACGTAGATTTTCGGTATGTTCGAGCACCCGTTTCATCTCTGTATGATAGGCATTTTTATCTGTTTGGGCGCGCAGGGACTGTACGGCGGCTCCTTTTCCCTCGTTGAGCATACGAAGTTGGAGGGTGCAGCGGTCGGCATTGAGCCCCATTTCTCCGCCCAGCGCGTCGATCTCACGTACCAAATGACCTTTGGCGGTCCCCCCGATCGAGGGATTGCAGGGCATGAAGGCGATCGAGTCGAGATTTAACGTCAAGATGACGGTTTTTAATCCCGTTCGTGCCAGTGCCAGTGCCGCTTCACAACCTGCGTGTCCGGCGCCGATGACGACGGCGTCATAGCGCCCTTCCGAAAAATTATGCATAATTCCTTCCCTGTTCCGAAAAGCCGCGGCGATTGCCGCGGCACGGTGTCGCTTACTCTTTTAAGATCGCGCTTCGGATATCGGTCACTGCTTTCGAAACGCTGTCGCTTACCCGCATCAACTCTGCGATTTTATCGCGTGCATAGATGACGGTGGAGTGATCGCGTCCGCCCATTTCTTTTCCGATCGAGACGAGGGGCGCGGTGAGCATATCGCACATGAGAAAAATGCAGATCTGTCTTGCCCGAACAAGTTCCTGACGCTTGCTTTTCCCGATCAGTTCGTCGCGGGTAATCGAAAAATGAGCGCATGTCGCATCGATGATCGTCTCCATTGTGATTTCTCCCTGCATTTCCGTGCCGTTTATGCTTTCCTGAAGCGCTGTTGCGGCAAGAGCGAGGGAAATAGGTTCTTCATGGAGCTTGCAGGCAAATATGACCGTATTGAGCCGACCTTCAAGAGTGCGCACGTTGTTGTCGGAGTTCTTCACAAGGAAGGCCAACACATCATCGGGGACGATATATTTTTTTTCCAACGCTTTTCGCTTGAGGATCGCAATTTTCGTCTCGATATCCGGCGGCTGGATGTCTGCGATGAGACCGCCTTCAAATCGGGTGCGGAGGCGTTCTTCCAACGTGGTCAGTTCTTTTGCCGGGCAGTCCGAAGAGATGATGATCTGTTTGTGCTGAGAAAACAGTTCGTTGAAGGTGTGGAAAAACGCTTCCTGTACGCCGAATTTCCCCGCCCAAAACTGAATGTCATCGATCACGAGGACATCGATGTTGCGATATCGATTGCGAAATCTGGTCTCGCTGTCCCGTCCCGAGCTGTTTTTTTTGGAATACATGCTGTCCACATATTCATTAAGGAATTTTTCGCTCGTGGTGTAGATGACGCGGAGAGAGGGCTTGTGTTCGGTGATATAGTTGGCAATGGCTTGCAGCAAGTGTGTTTTTCCAAGTCCCGTTCCCCCGTAGATATAGAGGGGGTTGAAATTCTCCCCGGGAGATTCGGCGACAGATTTTGCGGCGGCGAAGACAAATTTATTGGAGGACCCGACGACAAATGAATCAAACGTATAGCGTTTGTCAAGCAGAATCGTGCTCTCCTCGAGGGCGTCTGGCATCTCGGTCAGCGTATAAATGCTGCTCCCTTCCACAATGATGATGAAATCGTTCAGTCCCGTGTCGGAAGTAACGATCGCCTCTCTCAATTTATCTGCATGACTTGTTGTAATGACGTTTGCGGTAATGTCTGTTTCCGCCTGCAGAACAATCTTTTTGTTTACGACGTCGACGGGGACAAGGTTTTCGATAAAGGCGCTGTAAGAGATCGGCGTTACGATCTTTTTCGCACGTTCAGTAATTTTGTTCCATAGAAATTCCAATTGTGTATTTTCTGCCATTGTCCCCTCAAACACTTTTCATTTTCCGTAGAATTTGCTATAATCAATTGCGGAAGCAGGAAAATATAGTTTGATTATAGTACAAAATCCTTCAAAAAGAAAGTGTTTTTTCGGAAAAATTTCCTATGGTCATAAAAAAACTCACGCTCCACAACTTCAGAAATTATGAAGACGAGACATTTTGTTTTTTTGAAGGACTGAATGTGCTCACCGGCAGAAATGCGCAGGGAAAGACAAATTGCGCAGAAGCGGTATTTTATCTCTGCACGGGATCTTCGCTCAGGATCCGTCATGATCGGCAGCTCATTCGCAGGGGAGAGGACTGCGCTCTGCTTCATGCAGAGGCGGAGAGCCGCTATGGGAAAGTGGAGCTGGAAGCGGAGATCTTCGAAAACAGAAGGGATCTGCGGGTAAACGGCGTTCGGGTTACGCGTGCTGCCGATTTTTTGGGCAACATGAACAGCGTATTTTTTTCTCCCGGTGAGCTTCGCCTGATCCAGGACGGACCGGACGAGCGCCGTCGTTTTCTCAATCTTTCCATTTCGCAGACTTCAAAGAGCTATGCTTCGGCGCTGCTTCGCTACAACCGGATCCTTGAACAACGGAATAATTTGCTCAAAGGGCATGATTCGGAATTGATTTTCGAGACGCTTCCCATCTGGGACGAACAGTTTGCCCGCTATGCAGCCGTCATCATACGCCACAGGCGGGAATACCTTGCCTTGCTTTCTCCTTTGGCGGAGGAGACACATCGGTATCTGACCGACGGAGGCGAGACGCTCGCATTGGGGGAAGATAGGGAGAATCCGGAGTCTGAAGAGGAGATCGCCTTTAAGATTTGCAGTGAACTTGCCGCCTCTTACGAACGAGACATCCGATTGGGATTCACAACGGTCGGACCGCATCGGGACGATATTCGCATTATGATCGACGGAGCAGATGCACGAGGATTCGCGTCACAGGGTCAGGCGCGCACGGCAGCGCTTTCGCTCAAGCTGGCAGAAGTGGAGATTTTTCGCCGCCTTACCGGAGAACCGCCTGTGCTTGTATTGGACGATGTGCTCAGTGAGCTCGATCTTCCGCGGAGAAAAAAATTGCTTTCCCGCACGGAGGGATTGCAGTGTATTCTTACCTGTACCCATGCGGAACGGCTTTTAAGCGGGAGGAAGATGAATCGGATTCGTATTTCCGGAGGGAAAATCGTGTCATGAGAGCGGACCTTCATATTCATTCCGTTTATTCGGACGGATTTTATACACCGGAACTGCTTGCGGAAAAGGCACGGGCGGCAGGTCTTTCGCTCATTTCAATCACTGATCACGACAATCTCGGCGATGCGGAAGAAAAAAAGTTTGCAGCGGAAAAATATGGCTTGCATTATGTTCAGGGCTGGGAGGTCTCTGCCTATGAAGGATGCAAAGTACATGTCCTGGGCTACGGCTGTATTGCGAATGCGGTCTATTTTGATTTTTTGGAAATGCGCAGGCAGGGTGCGCTCATTCGCAGTCGGGACATGATCGAAAAAGCAAACGCATATTTTCGATTGAATCTTACTCTTGCAGACGCGGAAGCATGGCATTTCCGCAAGGAGACTCCCCTGCATACCATGCATGTCGTACGTGCGTATGCCGAGGCATTGGGCAAAGACGCGGGAGAGCTCTACCGTACCTGTTTTGCGCGGGGTTGTCCTGCATATTCCGATCTGTGTCGTCCGTCGCCGGAAGAAGTGATTCCAATCATCCATGAAATGGGGGGAATTGCCGTATTGGCGCATCCCGGACGAATTGAACTGAATCCCGAAGCACGGGAAAAACTGATGGAGCGACTGGTGAGACGGGGGTTGGACGGAATAGAATGCCATTATACAACGCACACTGATGTCGAGACGGATTATTTTGTCGAGTTTGCCCGCGCGCGCGGGCTATACGAGACGGGAGGCTCGGATTTTCATCTTGAGGACGGCGTGCATTGCCTCGGACGTCCTCGGTTTTATGCCGCTCCTGCTCTGCTCAATGCAATTGTGCCGTCTCACGGAGGCGGGAAGTGAATTTTAAAACAGGATGTGTGCTTCTCCTCCTTGCGGGGAGTTTTTTCTTGTCGGCAAGCGGAAGCGGAAGGGTTGCGCGCGACGTAGAGATAGAAGGGATTGCGGTGGGCGGAATGCGCTATGCAGAAGCGGCGGAGTGCGTGAGAGAACATATTCGAAATGATCCTCCCGTGCTGGTAATCAGGACTCCTGACGGAAAACGTCAGCTACCGGCCGATTCGTTTGACTTTTCCGATGATTTGCCATCAGTCTTGCGGGCGGCGCGGGCGGGGGAACGCCTTACCGCGCGGGTTCATTGGGAATGGATCAACGCGGAAGAAGAGCTTTTTCGCCTGTGTACCGAATATGCGCGGGACAGCATCGATGCAAGCATGAAATTTTCCGAGCGGGGTTTTGTTTATACGGAGGGAAAAAACGGGTTGTTCTGTTGCTATCAAGCACTTTTGCATGACGCACTTGCGGCGATTGAACGGGGAGGAGGAGAGATCGTATTGTCTGCAGTGGAATATGCGCCGCATACGGACGAACGTAAACTGCGCGAGGATACTGAATTGCTTGCGCGCTGTTCGACGCAGTTCGATGCCGCCAATCTTCCGCGTTCGCATAACATCGTGTTGGCGGCGGAGAGGATTTCCGGAAGAATCCTTTTCCCGAATCAAGAGTTTTCGTTTAATCGTGCGGTGGGAGAGCGAACGGAGGAAAACGGGTTTGAAAAGGCTCCTGTCATTGCAGACGGAAACTTTGTGCCGGGGATCGGAGGCGGCGTATGTCAAATGAGTACGACTTTGTTCGGTGCGGCGCTTCGTGCGGGGCTTTCTGTCGTGGAAAGCCATCCTCATTCCCTCAGTGTGGGGTATGCCGCGCCTTCGCTCGATGCCATGGTGTCATCCGATAACGATCTGCGTTTTTCCAATCCGTTTGACAGCGCGGTCTATTTGCTTGCAAGAGCGGAAGATGGCGAAGTGATAGCGGAGTTTTACGGAAAGAAAAATGGGATGCACTATGAAACGGAAAGCATTGTGATCTCGCGCACGTCTCCGCCTTCTCCGCTCTACGTCGAGGGACAAAAAGGGATTATTCGCAGCGAACGGGAGGGGATCGCAAGTGAAAGTTATCGCCTTGTTTACGACCGGAGCGGGAAACTGATCTCTCGCAGCCGAATCCGGAAGGATGAATATGCAGCCGTGCAGGGTATTTATGGGAAAGATTGATATCATACTGTCCGGAGAGAAAAAAATTTAAAAAAACCTGTCCTGTCGGTGAAAAACAGTTGATTTTTTTAGAAAAAAAGGCTATACTATAACAATGACTTCGGATGTTCCGCTGCCGCGCGGTCGCAAGAGGATGAGCCGCAAATCTCATGAGCGGGAATGAACATCTTGGTATTTTCGGAGGTAAGTCAATGAAAGGACTGATCGAAGCAATCGAGCAGGAAGGGCTGAAGGAAAACGTTCCGCAGTTCAAAGTGGGTGATACCGTCAAGGTCGGATATCGCATCATCGAGGGCGGCAAGGAAAGGATCCAGAATTTTGAAGGCGTCGTCATTGCCAAGAAGCACGGCGGAATCCGTGAGACGTTTACAGTGAGACGGCTTTCATTCGGTGTCGGCGTCGAGCGCAGTTTTCCTCTTCATTCTCCCAAAATTGCCTATGTGACGCTTGTGCGCGCGGGCAAGGTGAGAAGAGCGAAACTCTATTATCTCAGAGGACGTACGGGCAGAGCGGCAAAAATTAAAGAGCAAAAGTAAGAGAAAGCGAATGCTTTCCCGGCAAAGAGAGCAGCGTCGTACAGGCGGCCTGCTTTTTTTGTTACAATGCAGAAAAACGGCGGAGGAAAAATATTTTAGGCAAAAAATCGCCGAAAATCCGTTTACAATTTCCTCGATATCGGTTAGAATAAGAAAGGTATCGCGACATTATAATTCCGATGTCGCATTATAATAAGGAAAAGTTATTTGAAGGATAAAGGTATGATGAAGAAAAATCTGTTCAGGGGCGTATCTGATCTGTGGAAAAGCGCGTCCAAATGTCTGCGTATGTTTTGGATTTTGGCGCTTGCCTTTTTTGTTGTCGGACTCGGAACGCTCGGCACCGTACGGACAACGGGTGATTCCTATGAACTTGCTTCGAAGAAGAGTGGAGACGCAAAAGATCCGGCGATTGTATTCCGTGTTACTCCTCCGGAAGATATGAGCGCAAGCAATCTCTACGTGACAAAGGTATATGTCAATATCGGGACGATTTACGGCGAAATCGGATCGACCGCTACCCTGAGGCTGAGCAGAGCTTCGAGTGCCACGGCTGCTTTCCCTTCGGGAACGACGACGAGCAGCTCGATCGTCTTTCAAAATCTCGGCGAAGCATCGGAAGACGATGCGGTTTCCAATGCGCTGTTCAACTGGACTGCGTTTGACATCACTGCCGTCTCTACGGCAGGTTGGCGGGTCTCGACCTATCCGTATTATCAGCTCACTTCCAGAACTTGCAATGTTTTGATCAACGAGATCGTGTTTGTGGCCGAAGATACCTCTCTTGCCGCGGAGGATCGTACACAAGTCCTTCTGACGGCGGAGATCAATAGTGCGTCCGTGTTGCCTTACGGCAAAGACGGTTCGCCGGAAACCGCGCGCAAGAGTGCGGAAGCGGTTTTGGACAGCCAGTATATTCCCTCGTCTGCACAGTCTTCTTTTTTCCGCTTTACGGAAGAGGAAGCTTACTCCATGATGTCTGTCGCGGAAGTGCGGGCGGGAAGCGCTTATACGAGCGGAAATGTTTATCATGTGGACGGAACGTATAACACCTTAGGAACGGATCTCCTCACGCTTGGCACGCTGATCTTCGGGATGAGTCCGTTCGGGCTGCGCATTTTGCCGTTTTTGGCTTCGTTTGGGTTGCTGATTGCCGGGTTCTTCTTCCTCAGAAGGCTGCTTCACAGCGATCGGGCGGGCGTAGTATTTTCTTTCCTGTATGTGTTTTCCGGTATGGCGATCGTATTCGGGCATTTGGGAACGCCGCTCATGATCGGTGCCTTCTTCTTCATCCTGTCGCTTTCTTTCTGCTATCGTTTCTATGCGGAAGGCATGAAGGCGGCAAATTTCCGAAGCGCGCTCCCGCTTTTCTTTTCCGGTCTGTTCTCTGCGGCGGCAATCTGCGTCAACGGCGCGTTTGTGATTCCTGTGGCGGGCGTGGCGGCTCTCTTTGTTGCAGGTCTTGTCAGACAGGGGAAAGCAAGGAGATACTATCTCGATCTTGCGATCGAACAAGCCGAGGCGGAGGAGCGTTCGCAGCCCTCTCAAGCGGCGGCGGAAGAGACGGAGGAACCTGTTCTTTCCGAGGGAAAAAAGAAGGTGCTCGAAGTTCTCGGCGAATATCGCTATAAAAATTCGGTGGCGTCCGCAGTGTTCTTTTCTCTGCTGGTATTGGGAACGCTGGTTCTTTCCGTTCTGTCCATGCTGCCGACCTATTTCTCTTTTGTCAAAGTATTCGATCAGCCAGATTCTCCCACCCGTTCTGTCTTTTCGCTCATGTGGAAGGCGTTTGCAGGCGGGTTTGCCGGTGAAAATCCGCTTTCGCAATCGGCATGGAGCGTATTTTATTCGCTGTTCAGCGGGACGGGAAGCTTCTATGCTGTGACCGCAACGGGTCTGATCCCTGCGTTGATCCCGGCGCTTGCAGGGATCTTTGGGATCGTATTCTCCGTTTTCCGCATTGCAAATATTTGCAGAAAGAAACAGACGGACAAGCAGGCACATACTTCGCTGCGCATGCTTCTGATCTTGTTAGGCGGGTTTGTTCTTTCCCTCGTTACGTCGTTTGCGGCGAAAAACGGAGCACTGTTTGTCTTCCTGTGCTACTTCTTTGCATTTTTGCTCGCAACGGTCTCTTGGCACACGCTTGAGGCAGACGCAAAGGCCTGCGGAAAGGAAAAGGGCTTGCGCGCGGCGGAAAAGGTTTGCCTGGCTTTGCTGATCGTCGCGTTTGTCTTGTTTGCGATCGTGACCTTCTCGATTCCGCTGCCTTCCGCCGCCATGGCGATTTTTTAAGAGAACGGCTTAGACAAATCTGAGGGGGAAAAAGTATGATCGCAAAGATCGTTTGCTATACGCTGTGCGGACTTGAAGGGGTTCCCATTGAAGTGGAAACGGATGTCAACAAAGGCATTCCCTCTTATGAGATGGTTGGGTTGCCCGATGCTGCAGTCAAGGAATCCAAGGAACGCGTGCGTTCTGCCATAAAGAACAGCGGAATGCTTTTTCCCGTCAATCGGATTACCGTAAATTTTGCACCTGCCGATCTTCGCAAAGAGGGCGCTGCTTACGACCTTGCGATTGCTGTCAGTTTGCTCAAGGCGAGCGAGCAGCTGATCGGCGCGCAGGTGGAGGATATCGTTTTTTTGGGAGAGCTTGCGCTCAACGGTGATCTGCGTCCCTTAAACGGTCTTTTGCCCATTCTCATTTCTGCGAAAGGACATGGGTTTACGCGCTTTATTATTCCAAGCGCAAATGCACGGGAAGCGCGTTTTTTGGGCGGGGCGGAGATCTATCCGGCGCGTACGCTGAGTCAGGTCGTGCGACATCTGCTCGGCACGGAACGCATGGCGCCCCTGGAAACGGCTCGGTTTTCGGTCTGCAGACCAGAAACCTCCTCTGTCGATTTGAAATATGTCAAAGGACAACCCGTTGCGCGGCGCGCGATCGAGATTGCTGTTGCCGGCGGACACAATCTTCTGATGGTCGGGCCTCCGGGAACGGGAAAGACGATGCTTGCAAGATGTCTGCCTACCATTATGCCCGATTTGCTTTTTTCCGAGGCGCTTGAAATCACAAAAATCCATTCCGTTGCCGGGATACTCGGAGAGGAAGGGATTGTGACCGAGCGTCCTTTCCGTACGCCGCATCATACGGCTACCACCGTCTCTATGTGCGGCGGAGGAAACCGCGTCGTACATCCGGGGGAAATCTCCCTTGCGCACGGCGGCGTGCTCTTTTTGGATGAGCTGCCCGAATATAAGCGGTCGACATTGGAGGCGCTTCGTCAGCCGCTTGAGGATGGAACAATCACGGTTTCGCGCGCAGGCGGTACCGTCACTTATCCTGCCCGTTTCATGCTTTGTGCGAGCATGAATCCCTGTCCTTGCGGAAACTATGGTTCGGTCGACCTTGTCTGTTCTTGTACTCCGAACGAGATCAGGAGATATCGGAAAAAAGTTTCCGGACCGCTGCTTGACCGAATTGATTTGCAGGTCGAAGTCGATAACATCAGTTACGATGATCTGTCCGCCCGCAAATACGGCGAGAGTTCGGAACAGGTGCGGGAGAGGGTAAACAAAGCGCGACGGGTACAGACCAATCGGTTTGCGGAGTCCGGAATTCAGACGAACGCAGAGATGGGAGAGCGCGAGCTTTCTGAATTTTGCGTTTTGAATCGGGAAAGCGATGAAATTTTGCGCGGCGCATTTGAAAAAATGAAGCTTTCTGCAAGAGCCCGTTCTCGGATCATCAAAGTTGCACGAACGATTGCCGACCTCGATCTGAGTGAAAGCATATTGCCGAAACATGTCTTTGAAGCGGTTTCTTATCGGCTGTATGATAAGCTGGGTTGATCATGAAAGAATACGGACCGGACGAAATTTTGATTTGGCTTTGTTCCTGTACGGGGTTAGATCAGCGGGAACGTGTGGCTTTGCTCCGTGCTGCGGGAAGCCCGGAGCGTCTCTTCGGAGATTTTGAAAAATATTTTGCAGAGCTGATAAAAAAGCCTGCAAGAGGGTTATATAAGAGTAGTGGATTGTCTGCGCGCAGAAAGGAGTTGGAAGAGCTCCTCGTCAGAATGAAGCGTGCGGACATTTTCACAGTAACTGTCTCAGATCAAGAATATCCGGAAGCACTGAAAGCGATTGCCGATCCGCCGCTGGTTTTGTTCGGAAAGGGGAACCGGGAATTGCTTACACGAAAAAAGTTCTGTATCGTCGGCTCACGCATTACACCGCCTTGGGCAGAAAAACTGGGTAGTGCCGTAGCTGCTCGGCTCTCCCGTCGGTTTACGATTGTAACGGGTATTGCGGAAGGGGGCGACATCGCCGCCGCCCGCGGCGCGCTCGGGGAGGGAAATCTAATCTGTGTGCTTCCGAACGGTCTGGACGGTTGCTACCCCGCTTCGCATGCCGCATGGAAGGAGGAGATCGGGAGACATGGACTTCTCATTTCCGAATATCCGCTTGGCGAAGGAGTGAAAAAGTATTATTTTCATGCGCGGAATCGTATTTTGGCAGGATTGTCGGAGGGCGTGCTCGTGATTTCTGCCGGTGCGCGAAGCGGCGCATTGATGACGGCAAACTATGCGGCGGAATACGGGAGAGATGTCTTTGCTTTTCCCTACAATCCGGGTATTTCGCAGGGCGTCGGATGCAACGAACTCATCAAAAGAGGCGCAGGGCTTTGTACAGATGCAGAAGATATTTTTTCGGCATTCGGAATGCATGACGAAGCGATCGACCCTCCTGTTCTTTCTCGGGAAGAACATCGTGTTTTGGCAATACTGCGCGCGGAGGGGGAGTTGCATGCACAGCTAGTTGCCGAGCGGGCAGGAATGCAGATATATGAAGCGACGGCAGTGCTGGCTGCGCTTGAACTGAAAGGGCTTGCCGTAAAGGCGGGTGGAAACCGATATGCCGCGCTTTGACGCGGCAGATAAGAAGACGGGAAGGGTGAAACATGGATCTCATCATAGTAGAGTCGCCTTCTAAGGCAAAAACTATTTCAAAATATCTTAAAGGGAAATACCGCGTGGATGCGTCGGGAGGTCATATTCGCGATCTTCCACAAAAATCGCTCGGTGTTGCGATCAATCATAATTTTGAACCGAAATATGTCACTTCTCCCGGGAAAGAGGAGACGATCAAACGTCTTGCGGGAGAAGCGAAGCGGGCAGACAGAGTTTATCTTGCAACCGACCCGGACCGTGAGGGAGAGGCGATTTCCTGGCATCTGCAAAACGTGCTCAATTTGGATGCCGAGAAAGAAAACCGGATCGAATTTAACGAGATTTCTCCGTCTGCCGTGACGCGCGCGCTGGAGCATCCTCGAAAAATCAATAACAATCTTGTGGATGCACAGCAGGCGCGGCGGGTCATGGACCGTTTAGTCGGATATAAACTCTCTCCGCTGCTCAACAACAAGATTCGCAGCGGGCTTTCTGCGGGACGGGTCCAGTCCGTGGCGCTTCGCCTTGTTGTCGAACGCGAACGGGAAATACAGGCTTTTATTCCGCAAGAATATTGGACGATCACGGCGTTTTTGCAAGATCTTGAGAAAAAGTACGCGGCGTTCAAGGCCTCTCTTGAAAAATTCAGAGGGAAAAAGATCAAAGTCGGAAATCGCGAAAAGGCAGACGAAGTCCTTGCGGCGCTCGCGGCGGGCGAGTACCGCGTGTCGGGCGTAAAGAAATCCGTGACCAAATCGCATGCACCCGCGCCTTTTACGACAAGTACCCTCCAGCAGGACGCTTCGAACAAACTGGGCATGACGGCGCCCGAGACAATGCTCATGGCGCAACATCTCTATGAAGGCGTCGACGTCGAAGGAGAAGGCCACATCGCTTTTGTGACCTATATCAGAACGGATTCTACCCGCGTTTCGGAAGAGGCGCAAAAAGCCGCGCGCAATTATATCACGGAGCGGTTCGGAGCGGAATACTGTCCGCTTAAACCCAATTACTACGCTTCAAAGAAGGGGGCACAGGATGCCCATGAGGCGATCCGTCCCATCGATATGCAGCTGACGCCCGAGCGCGCGAAAAAAATGCTCGACAAAAAGCATTACAATGTATATAAGCTGATCTATGAACGATTTATCGCCTCGCAGATGTCTGAAGCGCAGTACGACTCTATGCAGATTGAAATCGTAAACGGAGATTACGGGTTAAAGGCTAGCGGCAAAGCGCTTCGGTTTCCCGGATTCACCGCGATTTATCAGGAAACGAAGAAAGAGGAGGAGGAAGAAGCAAAATTGCTTCCGCCTCTCGACGAGGGGAGCCTGCTCACTGCGCTTGACGTTAAGGCCGAACAGAAGTTTACAAAGCCGCCGCTGCGCTATACGGATGCAACGCTTGTCAAAGCCATGGAGGACAAGGGGATCGGAAGACCTTCGACTTATGCTTCGATCATTTCCGTGCTGAACAAGCGAAAATATGTCCAGAAAGACGGGAAATATATGATCCCGACCGAAGTCGCCTATCAGATGACAGATCTGCTTGTCCATTATTTTACGGATATCATGGACGTCGGTTTTACGGCGAGCATGGAGGAAAAACTGGATGAGATTGAGGACGGCGGGAAAGACTGGCACGCAATCGTTGGCGAGTTCTATCCTCCGTTTGCGGAGAAACTTCGTTTCGCAGGAACGGACGGGGACGAAATGACGGAGATCCTTTGCGAAAAATGCGGACATCCGATGGTCCGCAAAACGGGGAAATACGGAAAATATCTCGCCTGTTCCAACTATCCCGCCTGTTCGAACATTATCGGAGAAGAAGAGGAGGAGATCTCCGAGACGCCGTGCCCTAAATGCGGTGCGATGATGGTGATCAAGACAGGAAAGTTCGGGAAGTTTCTTGCGTGTCCCAATTATCCGAAATGCAAATCCACTTTGCCGTACGGAGAAAAGAAAGAGACGGTGTATGAGGGAATTTGCCCCGAATGCGGGAGACCGACAAAAAAGCTTCTGACTCGGACGGGAAAGGTCTATTACGGCTGCAGCGGTTATCCGGAATGCAAGTTCATGAGCTGGGATTGTCCTACGGGAGCGAAATGTCCCGTTTGTGGCAGTGCGATCGTGAAAACGCCAAAAGGAAAGGAGAAATGTTCGAAAAAAGGCTGCTCTTATCGTTCTGACGGACCGAAGGAAGAAGGCAATGGTTGAGATCGTCGGAGCGGGACTTGCAGGCTGCGAGGCGGCGTGGGCTTTGGGAAGTCGTGGGGCAGAGGTATGTTTGATCGACATGAAACCCCAAAAACGTTCCCCTGCCCATCACAGCGATCTTTTTTCGGAACTGGTTTGTTCCAATTCGCTCAAAAGCGACGATATTTGGGGCAACGCATGCGGGCTTCTGAAGGAAGAGATGCGCCTGCTCGGTTCGATTACGATGCGTGCCGCGGATTGCTGCAAAGTCCCTGCGGGAGGCGCGCTTGCCGTAGACAGAGAGCGTTTCAGCGCCTATGTCACAGAACAGATCAAATGCTGTCCCAATATTCGTATCGTCTGCCGGGAGGCGGATCGTCTTCCGGAAGCGGGGATTGTAGCAACCGGTCCGCTGACTTCGGAGCCGTTGGCGGAGGATATCCGCCGCCGTTTCGGAGGAGCGTTGCATTTTTACGATGCCTCCGCGCCCAT
The DNA here is from genome assembly GCA_944372525.1 of uncultured Clostridia bacterium. Lineage (GTDB taxonomy): Bacteria > Bacillota > Clostridia > Christensenellales > Borkfalkiaceae > Gallimonas. Next base: position 5,055 of record CALVZL010000013.1, on the reverse strand, counting down.
TGTCTCCGCGGAAAGCATCGATATGACAAAAGTATTTACGGCAGACCGCTACGGAAAAGGCGAAGGGGATTATCTGAATTGCCCGATGATCCGGGAAGAATACGAAGGGTTTGTCGAGGCGCTTTTGTCGGCAGAACGGGCCGATCCTCATCCGTTTGAAAAAGGTGAAATTTTTGAGGGCTGCATGCCGCTTGAAGTCATGGCGGGGCGCGGAAAGGACACGCTTCGGTTCGGGACTTTCAAACCTGTGGGATTGCGCGACAGCCGCGGAGAGCGGCCGTATGCCGTGTTGCAGCTTCGCAGGGAAAACCGAGCGGGAACATCCTACGGGCTTGTCGGATGTCAGACCAATCTTCGTTTCGGCGAACAGAGACGGGTTTTTTCAATGATTCCCGCGCTGAAACATGCGGAATTTGAGCGATACGGCGTCATGCATCGCAATACTTTTTTGCAGTCGCCTCAAATCCTGAACGCGGATTTTTCGGTGAAGGATAATCCCGAACTTCGTTTTGCGGGGCAGATCACGGGCGTGGAAGGATACGTCGAAAGTGCGATGAGCGGTCTGCTGTGCGGACTTCATGTGTGGAATCGTCTCAACGGAAAAGAGGCGATTGTTCCGGAAGATACCTGTGTCTCCGGTGCGCTCTCCCGATATATCGCGCGGGAAAATAAAGATTTTCAACCGATGAACGCCAATTATGGAATTCTTGGGGCGGGGTTTGGAGAAATCAGAGATAAAAAAGAAAGGAAAAGACGTCTCGGCGAGCGAGCAATTGCAGAAATTTTGCGATTTCGCGCCAACATTGCCGAGGGAAAATAAGGAGAATTCGGATGGAATTTCGCGGAACGACAATTTGCGCCGTCAAAAAAGACGGCATGACTGCGATTGCGGGTGACGGACAAGTCACGATGGGCGAAGCGGTCATTTTTAAAGGAACGGCAATCAAAGTGCGCAGAATTTACGGGGGCAGAGTCGTACTCGGCTTTGCGGGATCTGTTACAGACGCATTTTCTCTTTCCGAACGGTTTGAAGAAATGCTGAATAAATTTTCGGGAAATCTCATGCGCTCTGCGGTAGAACTTGCGGATCTGTGGCGGTCGGACAAAATTGTACGAAAACTTGATGCGATGATGATTGTCGCCGATAAAGAGAAACTGCTGATCCTTTCCGGAACCGGAGAGGTCATCGAACCGGATGACGGCGTTTGTGCCATCGGAAGCGGAGGCAATTATGCTTTGGCGGCGGCACGCGCGCTGATCCAGAATACCGATTATTCCGCAGAGGAGATTGCACGTCGGGCGCTGAAGATTGCCAGCGAAATCTGCGTCTACACAAACGATCATATCGTTTGCGAAACGGTGTAAAGGAGGAGAGAATGGATTTATCACCCAAACAGATCGTTGCCGAGCTGAATCGGCACATTATCGGGCAGGACGAAGCAAAAAAGGCGGTGGCAATCGCATTGAGGAATCGCTATCGCCGCTCTCAGCTCTCTCCGGAAGTGCGGGAAGAGGTAACGCCGAAAAATATTATCATGAAAGGTCCGACGGGTGTGGGCAAGACTGAGATCGCCCGTCGGCTCGCTAAGCTTGTCCGCGCGCCGTTTATTAAAGTTGAAGCGACGAAATATACCGAGGTCGGATACGTCGGAAAAGATGTCGAAGGCATGGTAAGAGATCTCGTCGAATGTGCAATTCGTCTCGTCAAGGATGAAAAGACGGCGGAAGTTTCCGTAAAGGCAACAGAAGCCGCCGAAAAAAGAATGCTGAAGATTTTGGCAGAAGCCAAAAAGGCGGATCGCGGTGAAACGGCGCGCGAAGTCTTCGAAGCGAATCTTTTGGATTCTCTGCGCAAGGGGATTTTCGATCAAATGGTGATCGAGGCGGAAGTCAACGACGAACCGAAGAGCATGGAGCTTGTGCCGGGCGGTGCGGCAATCAACTTGGGCTCCATCTTCGGGGATATGTTGCCGCAAAAAAAGAAAAAGCGCAAGATTACGGTAAAAGAGGGGATGAAGCTCTTTATTGCCGAGGAGTCGGATAAACTGATCGATGACGATGCCGTCCACGACGAGGCGCTTCGTCGTGCAGAGAATGACGGGATCATCTTTATCGACGAGATTGACAAAATCGCCAACAAAGGCAACTCAGGGGTAGACGTTTCACGAGAGGGCGTGCAGCGGGATATTCTTCCCATTGTGGAAGGGACTTCCGTCATGACAAAATACGGTACGGTCAAGACAGACTATATGCTCTTTATTGCGGCTGGCGCTTTCCATGTCGCGCAGGTGGAGGATCTGCTTCCCGAACTGCAGGGCAGATTCCCTGTGTCCGTAGAGCTGTCCAGCCTTACCAAGGAGGATTTCGTCAATATTCTCACCAAGACAGAGCATTCCCTTACCAGTCAGTATGCCATGCTGCTTGCGGTCGATCATATTGATTTAAAGTTTTTGCCGGACGCCATCGAAGCGATCGCGGAAATTTCCGAAGAGATCAATCTCACAAGCGAAGACATCGGCGCGCGTCGGCTCCATACGGTGATGGAATATCTTCTGGAGGACATCTCTTATAACGCGGGAGGAGACTATCCGGTTGTGACCGTAGAGATCGACCGAGCTTATGTGGAAAACCACCTGCGCAAAATCACCAAAGACCGAGACCTGAAAAAGTACGTTCTGTAACGAGAGAGGAGCTGTTATGATCAACATACCCAAGGGAACCAAAGATATTCTGCCTTCCCAGGTTTATCTTTGGCAGCATGTGGAAAAGACTGCCAGAGAAACGGCGAGGCGATATGGTTTTCGTGAAATTCGTACGCCGACGTTTGAGCATACCGAGCTGTTTTTGCGCGGCGTAGGAGACACGACGGATATTGTAAATAAAGAGATGTATACTTTTCTCGACAAGGGCGGACGTTCCGTTACGCTGCGACCGGAGGGGACCGCGGGCGTTGCGCGCGCCTTTTGCGAGAACGGATTGGCCGGCGGAGCGATGCCGTTCAAAGGATATTATTTGATTTCTGCGTTCCGTTATGAACGGCCGCAGGCGGGACGACTGAGAGAGTTCCATCAGTTCGGAGCAGAGTTATACGGTTCTGCAGGTGCATTTGCGGATGCGGAAGCGATTTCTCTTGCGGATGCTTTTTTGAAATCGCTCGGACTTTGTGAGGTCTCTCTTCAGATCAATTCGATCGGATGCAAACAATGCCGCGCCGTCTATCAGCAGGCCCTTCGTGATTATTTTCGGCCTCACCTTGCTCAAATGTGCGAGGATTGCCGCGCGCGCTTTGAAAAAAATCCGTTGCGAATGATTGACTGCAAAGAAGAAGGATGTAAGCGCTATACTGCCGCAGCGCCCCGAATGATTGATTATCTCTGCGAGGATTGTCGTTCGCACTTTGAGCAGGTAAAGGAGTTGCTCAAGGAGTCCGGGATCCATTTTACGGTTGATTCATCCATTGTGCGGGGATTGGATTATTACAGTCGCACGGTTTTTGAATTTACTTCGTCCGCCGCAGGCGCGCAGGGAACCGTTCTCGGGGGCGGCAGATATGATACGCTTCTTGAACAGATGGGAGAAAAGGCGGTTCCCGCGGTCGGTTTCGCCGCCGGGCTGGAGCGGTTGCTTATGGTGATGGCGGCGGAGGGCGCGAGCATACCTGAAGAACCCAAGGCGGATTGCTACCTCTTGGGAATGGACGAACTCTCCAGAAAGAAGGCGTTTTCTCTTGCAGAAACGCTTCGAAAGAGCGGAATCTCCTGCGAGATCGACTTGATGGAACGATCCGTCAAGGCGCAGTTCAAATATGCGGATAAGCTCGGCGCACGGTATGTTGCCGTAATCGGTGAAACCGAATGCCGGGAGGGTGTTGCAGAAGTCAAAGAAATGGCGACTTCTTCTTCCGAGCGTGTAAAATTCGAAGAATTGGCGCAATATTTGTTACAAAGGAAAAAATAAAAAAGGAGAACAATATGTCACAGTATGTTAAAGAGGTAAATGCGGAGGAATTTCAAGAGTTGTTGAGCGGGGAGAAGCCCGTCGTCTGCGATTTTTGGGCGAGCTGGTGCGGCCCTTGCAGAATGCTTGCACCCGTGTTGGACAAAATAGCCGCGGAATTTTCGGATCGTGCCGTTTTTGTGAAGGTAAACGTTGACGAAGAGGGAGAGTTGGCGGCGGCATACGGCGTCATGTCCATTCCCAATGTAGTGTTGATCGAGAACGGAACGCCCAAAGCAAGCAATCTCGGATATGTGCCCGAGAGCGCCCTTCGCGAGTTTCTGATCAGAAACTTATAATTTCCGCAAATAGCTTAGAAAAAGCCCCTAACGAATTTGAAGTGAACCCCAAAGTTTGGACAAAAAATTAAATTAAAATGTTTGGCAATGAGTTCGGTATTGCACCGGGCTCATTCCTTTTAGTTTGAGAGAGATTCTATCGTTGTTCCAATAGTCAATGTATTCCCTCAGGCGGTGGACGAATTCGTCCACCGTTTCAAACTTTTCGCCGTAGAACATCTCAACTTTCAGCCGCCCGAAAAAGTTCTCCATCGCTCCGTTGTCCATACAGTTTCCCTTCCTGGACATGCTTTGAGTAATATTGTGTTCCTTTAAATATCTTTGGTATTCAGCATGTTGGTACTGCCAGCCTTGGTCCGAATGAAAGATCGGCGTTGCTCCGTTCGGTAACTTGTTTGTAAGTCCTTCCAGCATTTCCCGTATCTGTTCCAAATCGGGATGAATGGATACGGAGTAAGAAATAATTTCCCTGTTATACAGATCCATAACGGGTGACAGATAGACCTTTTCGTTCCCGACTTTAAACTGTGTTACATCCGTTGTCAGTTTTTCAAACGGTTTGCTTGCCGTGAAATCGCGCGAAAGGAGATTGTCCGCAATCTTTCCGACTTCTCCCTTGTATGAGTGATATTTTTCATTTTTGCGCATTTTCCCTCGGATTTGCAAGCTTTTCATCAGTTTTAATACTGTTTTGTGGTTTAACGGGATGCTTTTTTGCCTTAATAATGCTGTAATTCTCCTATATCCGTATCGTCCTTTG
>CALVZL010000012.1 GCA_944372525.1 uncultured Clostridia bacterium | reverse complement strand
GCGACATAGCGGCTGCCCGAAATAAGTGATGCGTTGCCAAATTTCGATACCCGTTGACGGGTACGCCGGCAATAAACCCTTCTAGGGTATGTGCAAACCACCAGTTTAACTGGTGGTTTTGAATTTGGAGCAGACCGAATGCTTTCGGCAATGGCTGATCAGAAGAGAAAGGGGATGCAAATATGAAAAAATGTTCGCTTGGTGCGATGATCGATTGTTCGCGCAACGGTGTTTACACGCTTGAAACGCTGAAAAAGATGTTTGTTCTTTTGGCAAAGATGGGTTATGACTCGGTTCAACTCTATTTGGAAGATGTCTATTCTTTGGACGGGGCGCCTTATTTTGGGTATCTGCGCGGAAGATATTCTGCCGAAGACCTCAAAGAACTTGATTGCTGTGCGCGTTTGTGCGGATTGCAACTTATTCCGTGTATTCAGACGCTGGCGCATTTGAGCGGGCTTACCCGCTGGCCGCAATACGGCGATTGCACCGACACAGCTGATATTCTGCTCGTTGGGGAGGAAAAGACATATGTGCTTCTTGACAAGATGTTTTCCGCCTGCGCCTCATGTTTCACGTCCCGCCGTATCAATATTGGCATGGATGAGGCACATATGGTGGGGCTTGGGAACTATCTTGATCGCTGCGGATACGAAAACCGATTTGAAATATTGCTCAAACACCTCAGGCGCGTCTCGGCGATCGCCGAACGATACGGCTTTTCTCCGATGATGTGGTCAGATATGTTTTTCCGCCTTGCGAACGCCGGGGAATACAAGGATGCGGGCAACTCCGTTCCGCCGAAAGTCATGCGTTGCATCCCTGAAAATATCACCCTCATCTATTGGGACTATTACAGCAAAGACAAGGACCATTACAATCGGATGTTTCGTGCGCACCGACAGTTTGATCGTCCCGTCGTGTTTGCCGGCGGAGCATGGTCGTGGAGCGGATTTGTACCCGCCAATCGATTCAGCATTCTTGCGAACGAGGCGGCGATCCGTTCCTGTTTGGAGAACGGGATTTCGGATGTCCTGATCACCTGTTGGAAAGACGACGGAGCGGAGTGTTCGCTTTTTACGTCGCTGCCTGCTCTTTTTGCGGCGGCGCAGTTTGTTCGCGGGAATTTCGATTTGAAGGATATTGCGGAGCGGTTTTCTTCCTTCATCGGGATAAGTTGGGAGACCTTTCTTGTGCTGGACGAACTCGATCTTCACGCGGGAGAGCTGTGCAATCCCTCGAAATATATGCTGTATTCCGATCTGTTTTTGGGTTTTTTGGATCGTACGGTGATCGGGGAAGACGGCGCCCGCTATGCGGAAATACGTGCCAAACTCAAAGATGGGGCGGAAAATCGAAAATACGGGTATATCTTCCGTACGCTCATGGCTCTGTGTGAGGTGCTGGAGATCAAACTTTCTCTCGGTTTGCGTACGAGGGAGATCTGCTGTTCCGTAGAAAAGAAGGGCTTGGATTCGCTCATTTTCGATTATCGGGAACTGGAACGACGCATTGTCAGATTTTACAGGGTTTTTCGTGCGCAATGGGACAGGGAATGTCGGGACAGCGGATTTGAGCACCATGACATTCGTCTCGGAGGATTGCTTTGCCGCGTGCGTCATTGTCGTGAAATTCTTACGGAATATCGAAAGGGAACACGTGCAAGCATTCCGGCTTTGGAAGAGGCGATTTTGCCCTATGGTGACAGGAAAGACGGAGAAAAACTTGTCTACAACGATTGGCTGTTTACGGCTTTGGTAAAACCGCGCGGATAAAAAGCGGGAAATCGTTCAGCTTTTGTTTTGTTCTCTTCCGATTGTAAATCACCGTGTCGAAGAACGATACAGCCTTACGGTTTCCCGATCCGGAGGGCGGCGAAAATAAAAATGAAATTTATGCTTGCAAATAAAGGAAACAGAGGTTATGATAGAAGAAAACTGTCGTGGAGGAGAAAGATGACGAGGGTTGCTTTGATCGGGAGCGGATGGCGCGCCGAATCGTGGGCGAAGCTGTTGCAACGACTGTCCGATTTTTCCCTCTCCGCCGTATTGGTGCGCAACGGGGAGAAGGAGGAACGGTTTCGGGCGCTTGGCGCAAGAACGGTACGGACGGAAGAGGGGGCGTTGGCAGGGTGCGATCTTGTGCTTGTGTGTGTTTCCAAACAGAATTTATGTGACGTGTGCGATCGGCTCGTCCGGCGCGGTGCCGCGGTGCTCAGCGAAACGCCGGCGGGAATCAACCGTGAGGAAAGAAAGACGTTCGATTCTTTCGGAGAACAGGTTCAGGTTGCGGAGCAGTATCCCTGGCGGCCGCAGTTCCGCGCTTTGCATGCCTTGACAGAATCGGGCATGATCGGCAAAGTCAACAGCGTTACCCTTTCGTGTTGCCATGACTATCATGCCGTCAGTCTTATGCGAAAACTTCTCTCTGCGGGAAGGCCTGTCGAAATCACGGCGGTGCGATTTCCCGATTCCTTTTACGAGACGGCAGACCGTCGCGGCGATCATGCTCCGTGCCGTTTGGATCACAGCCGAATTCATGCCGTTCTGCGGTTCGGAGACAAAGTGGGGATATATGATTTTACCAAGGCGCAGTATTTTTCCGAATTGCGGCAAAATCGGGTATTGATCCGCGGAACCAGGGGGGAAATTGCGGAGAACGAGGGCTTCCGCTTGGAAGGAAATCATGTTTTTCCTTTTCGCATGGAATATCGATACGGGGGCGGAGAGGGAAGGTTTGACCGACCGGAGCTTCTTGAAATTGTCTGCGAGGGAAGGCGCCTCTACGAGAATCCGTTTCGGGGATCCGGCTTCAATGCCGAAGAAATTGCAATGGCGGAAAGTCTTACTCGGGCGACGGCCTTTTTCCGCGGCGGAGAGAGTTTCTATTCCGCGTCGGAGGCGGTTTTGGATTCGGAAACGGCGGCGGCACTGTGCGGAGAATAGCAGCTACAGGACAAGATGTTCTTAAATATGAAAGATTAGTTCATATAATTTGCAAAAAAGGAACATAATATACTGTATATGTGTTCTTTTTTTTCTAAATATGAAAAAACACAAAAAACTTGTCGATTTGCAACATATTTTTTTGTCTTGTTGAGAAAATAGTTCCGTAGTATAATGCAGGAGAATAGGAGGAGTTTGTAAGACTCCCTCTGTTACATTATTTACACAATATAAGGGGTGGAATCATGCAAAGATTTGCAAAAAAGTTACTCATTCCTTTGATTCTTGTCGCGCTGGTTTGTTTTGCCTGCGGTCTGCTGGGTGCATGCAAACCCGACGATGAGGGTCCCGATACGGAGGGGACGGTCTATACGATCACCTTTGACAGCAAAGGCGGCGCATCCGTTTCCGATAAGACTTGGACGGAGGGAACGACTCTGACACTGCCGACGCCCGGCGTCGGATCTTCGATCGACATGTATGGATATACGTTTGTCGGTTGGTTTTATGATTCGGACTGTACTTTGGCTGTCGACCGCACGGAGTTTGATGTGAGCTATGCGCAGGATGGTGTAATCACTCTCTATGCGGGATGGTCTAATGTCCATAAGATCTACTTTGATTCCAAGACAAGCGAGGTGATCGATCCCGTAGAGTATGCATATCAGGACAAGGTTGCTCTTGCAGATCTTCCCCGCCCCGAGGCTTTGAAAGTCGGTAGTACGACTTGTGAGTTTTTGTATTGGATTCAAAGCAATACGGGCAATCCGGTGACGGAAGATTTTGTGATGGACGCTCAGGATATGTATTTCTATGCCTATTACAACATCGGAACAAACAGCCGCTTTGAATTGAATGAAGAAGGATATTATATTCCGACGGGAAGCAATTCTTCGACGACGCAGAGCCGGTATTACGATTACACGTTGCTTGACGGGCAGGTTTATTCCGTCAATATGACGCTTCCCGCGGATTGGTCGAGTTATTCGGACGACAGCGGTCCCGTTTTTACGGGAACGCATTTCGACGATGCGTCCACAACATTTAATAACGGACACTATGTCGTCATGTTTATTTCCTGCCAGAAAAATTTCAACGGAGCGATCGAGTTCTGGGGGACGGCGGACATCAACGGAACCACCACGGATCTTTCGTTGATCGCCCGTTATAATCTTGAGGGCAATGTGCTGAAAGGCACGCCGTATTATGAGAAGATGAAGGCGTATCAGGAGAGCGGGGAAGAAGAGACGTTTACACTCTCTTTCCGTCGGATCGACAACGAAGACGGAAGCATCAGCTGGTACATCGGCGTCGACGGAACGGAATATTTCTGTTTTACGACAGGGCAAAAGCCTTATCCTACGGCAGACGAAGGGAATAACACGGTCTCTGCCGCTTTGGCGGGAACGGATGACGACGGCAATATCGGGTCGCTGGTCGGTCTGCGCGCCAAGACGCTTGCGCTCAAATACAGCGCGATCACGATGACCGAAAATGAAGGGGCAGAGATCACGTTTGACGCGGGCAACGGAACGCTTGAGGGTGAGACAACGCGCTGCTACCCCTACGGACAAGCCGCAACGCTGCCCGTACCCGAGTACGACGGGTTTGAATTTGCCGGTTGGTATTATACCGATTATATGACGGGAGAGACCGTTGCGCTGGAAGACGGGTATGTTCCGGAAGAAACCATATGGAAGATTACCGCTACGGCGCACCGTGTTATCCACCGTTCTGTTATGACGTTGCGCGCGTGCATCATCTTCAAGGCACATTGCTCAGCGCGTTCGGCTATCTCGCTTCGGATGATCGTGAGAGAGCGGAAAAACTGCGTCGGGAAGCGGAGCAGATCGATTGCGCCGATTTCGGAGTTTTCCTTCTGAAGTATTGCGGAGCTTGAGGAATCAAACCGTTTCGTGCCGAATCGGGTCGGATCCGTATGCCTTTTTCAAAGCGGCTTGCGGCAGGCATCGGTTGTCGGAACTCTGTTTTTGAGATGTTTCTCTGCTTGTCCGCAACGGTCAATACCGTGTTGTTTGTCAGCGCTGTATTGATGGATTCATATGTTCGGAATATCTTTCTGAGGAAGAAAGACAATGCGAATTTAAAAAATGGCGAGCGCAGAGAAAGTCACAGCCTAATAGACAACACAATTCAAACAACTTCCTTTAAAGCGTACAGGGATAACCGTGAAATGTGTGCGGTATAGTAAAGCCGCCGTGGGAGCGGGATACAAATAGATTTACAACCAGTCAAAAGGTTAAACCGAAGTTAACAAACCTATTGAAACGGCATATGGCGGCGGGCACTTCACAAGAAGCGCCCGCCGCGGTTTATTTTGTATGCAAATTTTTCAAACACGATAATCAGAAGACTATCAAACCATCAATATTATTTAGAAATTATTGACAAACAATAATTTCTATTGTATAATATTATCGATAAACAATAATACAGGAGTATAAAGCCATGAAACGCTTAAGATATTTTTCGTATGTATTGTTCGGCATTCTCGCGTGTGCGTGTCTTATTTATGCGCTGTGCACAGCCAAAGAAATTACCGTCGTTGAATTTGTCGGCCGTCCGTTTGCAGGCATATGCGCGGCAATAAGAAATATGTACGACAGTGGCAATGCAGTCGGGGCGTGGTGTCTGTATCTTTTTATAAGCTTTCTGCCCCTTGTCATATTTGTCGTGATTTGTGCCGTAAGGCGCAAATTCTGCCTGCACTCGCTTGTCTGGATGGCATTAAGCGCATGCACGTTTGCCGCCGTCTACCTCGGCATCAATCGACACCTCTTTGCATCCGTGCTTATATCATCTACGGAGGAATATTACTCTCTGATAGTTGCCGCCATATGTTTCGTCTGGCTGGGCGTTGCAATGCTCTGCATTTTTGTCGAATGCGGTTATTCCCTTAAAAAAAGACGCACTTCGGCATATACGCTCGGACAGATAATCATATACTTTTTTGCGGTTGTATGTATAATAAACACTTTTTATATACACGTAACAAACGCAACCTTCGACGCGTCGCTGATCGAAAACACAACGCTGTCCGAAGAGGATAAGGCGCTGAATGTACTCGCCGTTGTAATGTCTGCGGCTGCAAAGTGTTTGACGGCTGTGACTACGGTGGTTTTTCTCTGCATATTGGCACAGTTCTTGTGCGAACTCAAGCGCGACAGCTTGTCCGTCGGGGCTGTCAGGTTGTTAAAGGCTGCTTCAATCGCAGGTAAAACTTCCGTTCTGACAATCATTTGTCTTTCGCTTGTCAGCAATATCGTCGTTCTGTCCGCTGTAAAGAGCCTAGTATCAATCAACTTTTCAGTTACGATACCGCTGTTCGAACTTATATCGGTCTGCTTCTCTATAATAGCGGTAGAGATACTCAAGCGGGCGATAGCCGCCGATGAAGAGAATAAACTGACAATCTGATTATGGCAATAGTTATAAAGCTTGACGAAGCCCTGAAAAAGAGGGGAATTACATCCAGGGAGCTGTGTGAACTTGTCGGCATAACCGAGGCAAACATGTCGATACTCCGCAGCGGAAAGGCTAAAGCCGTGCGCTTTACTACGTTGAATGCGATATGCTATCACCTGCAATGCACGCCCGGTGATATTCTGCAATTTGACGGAAAGGAGGATAAAAATGAAGACAATAACTAAAGCTCTTTCTCTTGTCGTATTATGCGCGATAACGCCGGGGTTAAGCGGCTGCTCGCTCGTGCTTCCTCAGCAAAATGATGAGGGCGAAGACGCTCTGTGCGGTCTGTTTATGGTTTTCTATGACGGCGAAAAAGCCATAACAGAGGAAGATTTTTCAAATGACGAGGCAATCAAAATCTATTTCGGCAAGCACTATTATAAGGAAGAAACAGATGATTTCTATTGGGAAAGCGTCGACGGCAGAGATGTTTTTTCCGATGTCGTAATTAACTATAATATCAGCAAGACTGACAATGCACTGAAGGGGTACGATGTATCCATAACCGCCTCGCTCCGCCATACCGAGGCGCTGACGGAATATGAAATGCATACTTACGGCATTTACTTCGACGAAGAGCAGAGGTCGTACTACGCCTCTGATTTGAATGTAAGCGTTGATTGGAACGGTCTGACAGGTATTGAACGCGGTCAGTCAATTAAACTCTACGACCAAAGCCCGGACGGAGTGCTGTACAACTTTAAGATAGAGATAAATCTTAGGGAAATATACGATGTTACGCAGTTAAACATAATCGAGTTCGACGCAGAAAACGGCATCGTCAAAAAGTCGGATAATTATATGGGTACAGATTATCAGACGGCGGAGGCCTGCCAATATGTAATCGTCGAAGAAATCTCACCCGACGGTGAGAATGGGAATATTGTACACCGAACGCTCATTGAAAAGAAGAAAGATGCTGATGCAACGTTCAATTATTACATTGCCGATAAGTATGGGTTGGCAGATAATCAACAATTAAAGATATCTTTTCATGACTGACTTGGAAGATAAACACACATGAACGTCATAGCGGCGGGCGAATTAAAAAATTCGCTCGCCGCATACATTTTTATATACTTTCACATATAAAGAGAAAATCCGAACCATTCGCCGGTTATCAGCAAATCATTCGGATTATACCTCTTTGGTGCACTTTCAGGGACTCGAACCCTGGGCCCATTGATTAAGAGTCAATTGCTCTACCAACTGAGCTAAAAGTGCATATTGGTGGTCCATCCGAGATTCGAACTCGGGACACCTTGATTAAAAGTCAAGTGCTCTGCCAACTGAGCTAATGGGCCGTGTGGCTGGGGTGGCTGGATTTGAACCAACGAATGCCGGAATCAAAATCCGGTGCCTTAACCTCTTGGCGACACCCCATTAT
>CALVZL010000011.1 GCA_944372525.1 uncultured Clostridia bacterium | reverse complement strand
CGCAACATTAAAAAAGAACCTGGCGTTAATTAACGCCAGGCCTAAGAAAGTTTTGCATTACCATACACCACAAGATTTGTTCATTGAAAATCTCTCTTTGTGTTGCACTTGATTTGACAATTCATCTCAGGGAGAATTTGTTTGACGTAGAACTCCGGTCAGATCTTTGATTGCCTCTCCTGCCATCAGAAGTCCCGCGACGGAGGGGACGAATGCGGCGCTCGCGGGAACAGATCTGCCGCATTCCTCTTTGTCGCTCTGCGCGGAGACAAGGGGCGGCTCATCGGAACAGACGACTTTGAGGTGTTCTATCCCGCGTTTTTTCAGCTCTCGTCGCATGACGCGAGCAAGCGGACAGACGGAGGTCTTTGTCAGATCGGTCACCTGAAATCGGGTAGGGTCGAGTTTGTTTCCCGTTCCCATGCAGGAAATGACGGGTACGCCCGCTCTTTGTGCGCGGACGGCGATCAGGATCTTTCCGGTTACGGAATCGATCGCGTCGAGGACATAGTCAAATCGGGAAAAATCAATTTCCTCCTCCCGTTCCGGCAGATAGAAAAAGGGGTAGACGTTGACGGTCGCGTTCGGATTGATCGAGAGAACGCGCTCCCGGGCGGCATCGGTCTTTTTCTTTCCGATCGACGTCTGTACGGCGAGAAGCTGTCGGTTGAAATCGGTGAGGGAGACGGTGTCCCCGTCAATGAGGTCGAGCGAGCCGACACCGCTGCGCGCGAGCGCTTCAAGGGCGTATCCGCCTACGCCGCCCAATCCGAACAGCGCAATGCGCGCTTGCTTCAGCCGTTGTATTGCCGCTGCGCAGAACAGCGGCTGCATTCTTTTCAGCCGGTCGTCCATAACATTCCTCGTGTCGTTTTCTTTTATTTTAACGCATAGCTTTGCTTCGGTCAAGTCAAAACGGACGGAAATCTCTTTTCTTCAGGGCGCCGATTTGTTCCGATTTTGTTGAAAGAAAAGCGAGAAAAACAGTGCAGAATTTGCAAGGGGGCTTGCAATCCTGTTTGAAATGTGCTATAATCGGGAAGAATGAATGACTAATCGGAGGCACTATGCACAATTGCGTTCAGATCACGGAAGATCTCTGTTACATCGGAGGGAGCGATCGCAGGATCGCGTTGTTTGAGAACGTCTATCCCGTTCCGCGCGGCGTTTCTTATAATTCTTATTTGCTGAAAGACGAGAAAACGGTGCTGTTCGATACCGTGGATTTGTCCGTCGGCGAATTGTTTTTTGAAAATCTCGCCTTTGCGTTGGGAGAAAGGGCGCTCGACTATGTCGTCGTCCACCACATGGAACCGGATCATGCGGCAAGCCTGCTGCGTTTGACCGAACGGTATCCGAATGTCACGGTGCTCGCGAGCATGAAAGCCTCGCAGATGATCGCCAATTTTTTCGCGGGAATCGACGTTGCCGTACGCGTTGTCAAAGAAGGAGAGACCGTTCAGACGGGCAGGCATCTTCTTCGCTTTGTTTCGGCGCCTATGGTGCATTGGCCCGAGGTGCTGCTGACCTTCGATGAGAGTACGGGAACGCTCTTTTCTGCAGATGCGTTCGGGACGTTCGGGGCGCTCGGCGGAAGCATTTATGCGGATGAAGTGCATTTTGAACGGGATTTTCTCGACGACGCGAGAAGATATTATTTTAATATTGTCGGGAAATACGGGGCGCAGGTCCAAAGCGTTCTGAAAAAGGCGGCGGGATTGCCGATTTCCATGATCTGTCCTCTGCATGGTCCCGTGTGGAGAAAGGATATTGCATGGTATTTGAAGAAATATTTGACCTGGAGCGCTTACGAACCGGAGGAAAAGGGCGTCGCCGTCTTTTATGGGACGATATACGGACACACGCAAAACGCGGCGGAGATTCTTGCCGGAGCGATCGCGGCGGAAGGGGTGACGAACGTCAAGGTATACGATGTATCCGTAACGGAAGTTTCCGAACTGCTGTCCGAGGCGTTTCGTTATTCTCATGTCGTTTTCCTTTCTGCGACTTATAACAACGGAATCTTCGTGAAGATGGAGAATTTCCTCTCCGATCTTGCCGCGCACAACTACCAGAACCGCGGCTTTGCGCTTGTGGAGAACGGGAGCTGGGCACCTCAGGCGGGTGCGCTCATGCAGGAACGTCTTTCTTCGCTGAAAAACATGAGACAGATCGGGGAAAAAATCACGATCCTTTCCTCCGTGAAGGAGGAACAGGCGGAATTGCTTTGTGCGCTCGCAAAGAAGATCGCCGCCGATTGGAAAGAAGAATAAAAACGGAGGTTTGTTTATGGCTAAATATGTATGCACCGTTTGTGGCTATGTGTACGACGAGGCAGCCGGGGATCCCGATAACGGAATCGCTCCGGGCACGAAGTGGGAGGATGTTCCCGACGATTTTACTTGCCCGCTGTGCGGTGTCGGCAAAGAAGATTTTTCGAAGGAGTAAAGCATCATGAAACGAAGGGGAGACCGTTTCCCCTTCGTTTCATGATGCGCGCAAAGAGGGCAGGAAGAAGTCGGAGCGGGTGCCGTCTTATTTTCCGGGCGGGAAGATGACGGAAAGCGAACGAATTTTCTTTACAAACGGGCGGAAATTTTTTATAATGTAGTTGTTATGAATCCGATTGTTGCGATTGTGGGACGCCCCAACGTGGGGAAGAGCACTTTTTTTAACAGAGTTGCGGGACGGAGGATCTCCATCACGGAAAATCGTCCGGGCGTGACGCGCGACCGCGTTTACTGTACCTGTGAATGGCAGGGAAGGGCGTTTACGCTCGTCGACACGGGGGGGATTGAGCTCAAGAGCGAAGATGCGATGCTCAAACAGATCGCGTTTCAGGCAAAGATCGCGGTGGAGACGGCAGACGTCATCTTGTTTTTTACGGATGCAAGAGAGGGGCTGACTCCGGCAGATTACGATGTCGCCGACTATCTGCGGCGAAGCAGGAAGCGCGTCGTGCTGGTCGTGAACAAAGTGGACGAATATTCTCCGGACAAGCTCTTTGAGTTTTACGCGCTCGGATTGGGAGAGCCGTACGGCGTTTCTTCTGAACACGCAAGGGGTATCGGGGACGTGCTGGATGCGGCGCTTTTGGATTTTTCTCCCTCCGGGAGCGAAGAGGACGACGGTTCGCTGAAGATCGCGGTCGTGGGGAAGCCGAATGCAGGTAAGAGTTCGCTCGTCAACAGGATTTTGGGACAGGAACGTACGATCGTGACCCCGATCGCGGGCACTACGCGCGATGCGATCGACACTCCTTTTACAAGAGACGGAAAGCAATATACCATTATCGATACTGCGGGCATCCGAAGAAAGCGTTCGGTCGGCGACGACGTGGAATATTATTCCGTCTTGCGCGCGTTCGATGCCGTGCGCCGTGCCGATGTCGTGCTGCTCGTCGTAGACGCGCAGGAGGGAATCACCGAACAGGATGTCAAAATCATCGGTTTTGTCCATGAAGAGGGGAAGCCTTCCGTCGTTGTGATGAACAAGTGGGATACGGTTGAGAAAGATACGCATACCGTTGAAAAATTTGAGGAGAAGCTTCGCGAGGAACTGAAGTTCATGGACTATTTTAAGTCCGTCTATATTTCCGCAAAGACGGGACAACGCGTCGAAAAAGTGCTTGCGCTTGCACGGGAGGCATATGAACATGCTTCCTTCCGCGTACAGACGGGCGCTCTCAACGATCTGCTCATGGATGCGATGCGCATTGCGGAGCCGCCTTCCTATCAGGGCCGCAGGATCAAACTCTATTACGCTTCGCAGGTTGCCGTTCGGCCGCCGCTCTTTTTGCTGATGGTCAACGATGAGACGCTTCTCCATTTCTCCTATGCGCGTTATCTTGAAAATGTGATCCGACAGGCATACGATTTTTCCGGAACGCCGATCAGGATCCAGGTCCGAAGCAAGAAGGAGGACGAATAAGGCACCGTAAGATGGCGTGTGCGGAGAGGTTATGAAAGAATTTTACGTTTCGGAAAATTGGTATTGGTTTTTGGTCATGGCGGTTGTCTGTTATTTGATCGGCTGCTTTAACTTTGCCATGATCATCGCAAAGATCCACCATAAAGATGCGCACAAGATCGGGAGCGGAAACCCCGGGACCATGAACATGAGCCGCGAATTCGGACTCAAAGTCGGGCTTGTGAATTTCCTTCTGGACGCTTGCAAGGGCGGCGTTCCCGCACTCATCAGCTATTTCGTGTTCCGCGATTATGTATTTGCGGGAACAGACGTCGTTGTTTCGGATGTAACGCGTTATTTTTGCGGTGTTTTCGTCATTGTCGGTCACATTCTGCCCGTGACGATGCGTTTCCGCGGCGGAAAGGGGATCGCGTCTACGCTCGGATTGTTTTGGTTCGGAATTGCCTGTGAAACCGGTTGGTATGCCGCCGTAGCGTTGGGATGGCTCGTGATCGTGCTGTTGTTTATCGTCTTTACGGAACTTGGTTCTCTCGGTTCGCTGTTGGGCGTGACGGGGTTCAGCCTTTGGCAGGGAGCGATTTTTTGGGTGCGCTATTCCGCGGAACTGTTCAACGTCTATGTCATTTGGATCTTTATGCTGTTGCTTGCGCTCAACTTCCTCACCTGGTTCGCCCATCGGAAAAATCTGGTGCGGCTGTTTGCGGGCGAGGAACACCGTACTTCTGTCAAAAAACTTTCTAAAGGACGCCGCGGGATGCGGAATATGTGACAAAACCGAAAAATACGGCTTTTCCGTCGTATTTTTTGCGTCTGCTGCCGATAGGATAATATATGAAACATTCATTGCGAAACACATCCGATCTGTCCCCGCAGGAAGGGGAAACAACACAGGAAAGAGAAAAGACCACGCTTGCGTCTTTTTCCGCTGATGTTTTGCGAGGAATTGCAATCGGCGTGGCGTTTATCATCCCCGGATTTTCCGGCGGATCGGTTGCGGCGATCCTCGGCATCTATGAGAAGATCGTCGGGGCGATCGCCGATATTTTCCGCCATTTTTTCAAAAGCGTATTCCTTTTGTTGCCCTATGCGCTCGGTATGGCGGTGGGGATAGCTTTGCTGATCCTTCCCATTCAGTGGGGTCTGAATCATTTTCCCATTCCGACGGTCACTCTTTTTGTCGGGCTTTCTCTGGGGGGACTTCCTTCGGTTACGGGGAAAATAACGGGAAAACCTTCTGCGGGCAATGTGCTGGCGATCGCGCTGCCGCTGGCAGCGGCTGCCGCGCTGTGCTTTCTGCCGCTCGGAGAGGAAGTCGATCTGTTCTCCCTTGACTGGACGGGATATTTGCTGCTCGTCCTTGTCGGTGCGGTGGGCGCCACGGCGCTCGTCATTCCCGGGATTTCCGGCTCCATGCTGCTGCTGATCTTCGGATACTATAATCCCCTTGTCTCCATGATCGTCGATCATCTGCTGCGCGGGGACAGCGTTGCGCTTTGTGTCGGGGTTTCGGCATGTTTTGCGCTTGGCGTTGCGCTCGGATTTTTCGGGATCTCTGTCCTGATGAAGTTTTTGCTGAAGAAGTTTCCGCGCGGAACTTATTGCGCGATTCTGGGCTTTTTGATCGGCTCGATTCCCGCAGTTTATGCGTCGACGATTCGGGAAGCGGGCAGCGCGCTTTCCGGTCTGTATGCAAATCCCTGGTATTGGGTCGCGACGGCGGCGGCGCTTCTTCTCGGATTTTTTATCTCGTTTGCCGTAGTCTGTTATGCGCGCCGAAAAAGCCTGCGCGATAAAGAAAAATCTTTCGATCGCGGGGGTTTTTCCGGATAGAGAACGCTTTTTTGTCCAAAACGGGAAAAGAATTTTTGCAGAGCCGATTGACAAGCAGTTGTTTATCGATTATAATACTTTCGATAGTAATATTTTTTTAAGCAGGAAAACTTTAGGAGGATGAATTTTCATGAACAGCAACGATTGTCCCGAAAAGAAACCTCTGACAGAAGAATATCTCAAAAAGATGGACGCTTATTGGCGCGCGGCAAACTATCTTGCGGCAGCGCAGCTGTATATGCTCCGAAATCCTCTGCTCAGAGAGCCCTTGACGCGCGATCAGGTGAAGAAAAAGATTGTCGGACATTGGGGAACGGTGCCCGGACAAAACTTTGTCTATGTCCACCTCAATCGCATCATCAAGAAGTTTGATCTCGATCTCATTCTTCTATCGGGTCCCGGACACGGGGGAAATTTCTTTGTCGCCAACGCATATTTGGAGGGGACATACAGCGAAGTCTATCCCAATGTCTCCGAAGACGAGGACGGAATGTGCAGACTGTGCAAACAGTTCTCCTTCCCCGGCGGCATTTCCAGTCACGTTGCGCCCGAGACGCCCGGTTCCATCAATGAGGGCGGGGAACTCGGTTACTCGCTTGCTCATGCCTTCGGAGCCGTGTTTGACAATCCGGATCTGATTGCGGCGACCATCGTCGGCGACGGCGAGGCGGAGACAGGTCCTCTTGCGACGGCATGGAATTCCAATAAGTTCCTCAATCCCGTGACAGACGGCGCTGTTCTTCCCATTCTTCATCTGAACGGATTCAAGATCAACAATCCCACCGTATTTGCCCGCATTTCAAAAGACGAAGTGACGAGTTATTTCCACGGTTGCGGATGGAAACCTTATTTTGTTGAAGGCGACGATCCCATGACGATGCACAAGAAGATGGCGGAGACCCTCGATAAGTGCGTCAAAGAGATCAAAGAGATTCAGCGCGCGGCGCGTGAGGATGGCGACGAGACCCGTAAATTCTGGCCGATGATCGTGCTCCGTACGCCGAAGGGCTGGACGGGTCCCAAAGTTGTCGACGGGAAGAACATCGAGGGCAGTTACCGCGCCCATCAGGTGCCGATCACGATGGAGAAACCCGAGCATCTCGAACTGCTCAAGGAGTGGCTGCTCTCCTATCGTCCCGAAGAACTCTTTACGGAAGATTATAAACTGATTCCCGAATTGAAGGCGCTTGCGCCGAAGGGAGACCGCCGCATTTCGGCAAATCCGCATACCAACGGAGGGAAATTGCTCAAAGATCTGCGTCTGCCCGATTTCACGAAATACGGTGTGAAGATGACGGCTCCCGGCACGGTCAAAGCGCAGGATATGTTGGAACTGGGCTCTTATATCCGAGATGTTCTCCGCCTCAACGAGTCAAACCGCAATTTCCGTATGTTCGGACCGGACGAGAGCATGTCTAACCGCATGTATGCGGCGTTTGAGGTCTCTTCCCGTCCTTTCGAAGGAAAGATCTATGATGCGCCCTGTCCCGAAGAGTGCGTATATGTTGCGGACGACAATGTGGCGCCGCAGGGAAGGATCATGGACGCATACCTTTCGGAGCATATGTGCGAGGGGTGGCTGGAAGGCTACATTCTCACGGGACGCCATGGATTTTTTGCTTCGTATGAGTCCTTCATCCGCGTAGTCGATTCGATGGTTTCTCAGCATGCGAAGTGGCTGAAGGTGACGAATGAACTTCCCTGGAGACAGAAGATCTCTTCGCTCAACCTTATTCTCACATCCAATGTCTGGCAGCAGGATCACAACGGATTTACCCATCAGGATCCGGGATTCCTCGATCATGTCAGCACAAAGAAATCCGACGTTGTGCGCTGTTATCTCCCGCCGGATGCCAACTGCCTGCTCTCCTGCTTTGATCACTGCGTCAAGAGCAAGGGATATATCAATGTGATTGTTGCGAGCAAGCATCCCACCTATCAGTGGCTTACGATGGACCAGGCGGTCAAACATTGCACACAGGGCATCGGAATTTGGGATTGGGCGTCCAACGACGAGGGCGAAGAACCCGATCTCGTAATGGCGTGCTGCGGCGATACGCCGACGGTGGAGGCGCTTGCGGCAACTACGATTTTGCGCGATTATATGCCTTCTCTCAAGATCCGCTTTGTCAATGTTGTCGACCTGATGAAGCTGGATTCGCACGAGAATCACCCGCACGGGTTGCGTGACAATGCGTTCGACGCGATCTTCACGAAGGACAAGCCCGTCCTGTTCGTATATCACGGATATCCCAAACTCATTCACGAGCTTACCTATACCCGTCATAACCGCAACATCAAGGTGTTCGGCTATAACGAAGAGGGGACGATCACGACGGGATTCGATATGCGTGTACAGAACCATATCGACAGATTCCATCTGGTTCGCGAGGCAATGATGAGTTTGCCGCAGCTCGGCAATAAGGGCGCGTTCCTTGTGCAGATGATGAACGATAAGCTTGTTGAGCACAAGAACTATATCGCCGAATACGGAGAGGATTTGCCCGAGATCCAAAGCTGGAAATGGCATACGCCCGAACAGAAATAAATTTGTGGAATCGATTCTGCGCAGTGGGGAGCGCGGGATTGAAAAAGTCTGATAAAAAATCCGCGGAAAACCGCGGATTTTTTTATTGAACAGATAAAACGTCACAGAGTGCCGTCAAATCCCGGACGTGTCGGACGGATCGGCATTCTTTCCCGCGGCGGAGCGGGAAAAAAATTGTGCGGAAGTTTACGCGGTTCCGGAAGGGGGACGGGGAAAGGAGGAAGGGGGGTCTCTTCTTCGCCTGCCGTCTGCGGTCTGTTCCCGCCGTTGTTTTCGCCGCGGGTTTCATGTCCGTGATCGGAGCGCTTTCCGCCGTGCGGACCGGGATGCGGTTTTTTCCTTCCGTGGGGGCAATGGGGAACTTTGTTCCCGTCTTCGTTGCGGTTGGGTTCAGATTCGCGCGGGAAGAGAAAATCTTCGTTCTCCGTCCGATGCGTCTGTTGTTCTTCCTTTTGAGAAGGGCTCTCTTCGCAAGCGGTCAGCGGCAGGCAGACCAACGCAAGAGAAAATATAATTGCGAATCGGATTAACTTTTTCATATCCGAAGTATGTGAAAAAGAATTGCCGATATGCACGGATTTGCTTGATTTTTTTTGGGGCGTATGGTATAATTTCGGAGATCTGAACGGAAAGTGATCTGACCGCAAAGAGCAAACGGAACTTCGGAATGCGCGGCGCATGGGCGCCGTTTCCTCCTTTGCCTTTGCGCATGAGGAGGTTTTTTATGCTTCAAAAAGAGGAAAACAGCCGCATCGCCGTGCTCACCGTGATGGCCGAAGGACGGGAAGAAGCGGCACAGATCAATGCCCTTTTGTCGGAGTACGGAGACTCGGTGGTCGGGCGCATGGGAATTCCTTATCGGGAAAAAGGGGTTTCCGTGATCTGCGTCGTTTTAGATGCGCCCGTCACTGTTGTCAATGCATTGACAGGAAAAATCGGGAGATTGCCCGGAGTAACCGCTAAGACATTATTTGGAAAAGTATAATTTCGGAGTGTGATCATGAAAAAAAGAATTTGGAATGCATTGCTTTGTTTTGTCCTTTGTCTCTCTGCCGTCTGCGGGGCATCCGCCTGCAAAGAGGAGAGGGCGGACGGGAAATTTACCGTGTATGCGCCCGACGGGGCGCCTGCGCTTGCCCTTGCAGCGCTGATTGCGGAAACAGACCGCGCGGCGGATCGCGGGGAGGAGCCGCAATATGAAATTCATATTGTCGATTCTTCCCTCATCGTCTCCTATGTGACGGGAAACGCTCCCGCGGCGGATTTCTGCATATTGCCCCTCAATGCGGCGAGCAAACAGCTCGGAAACGGGGAAAGCTATCGCATGATCGGCACGGTGACGAACGGCAATCTTTATTTCCTTACGACGGGAGAAGAGGCGCTCACTCCCGAGAATTTCGGAACGGCACTTCTCGGCAAGACGGTCGGGGTGGTGCAGCTTTCCAACGTACCGGGGCTGACTTTGCAGACTGTGCTCAAAGATTATGGCCTCACTTATCGCATATCGGACAACGCCGAGGAGACGGCGGCGGAAGACGAAGTGGTCCTGCGGGCGGTGGAAGCGGCGAACGTCACGCCCGCGAGCGGGTGTGATTATTATCTCTGCCCCGAACCCGCGGCGTCCACCAAAGTAGCCGGGACTGCGGCTTCCGCAAATCCGTTTCGGTTTGCAGGCGATCTGCAGCAACTTTACGACAGCTCGGCGGGATATCCCCAGGCGGTGCTCGTTGCAAAGAGCGGACTGGCAGAGTCGGAAGAGGGGAGGAAGGCGATCACCGCGGTTGCGGAGCGGGTGCGGGAAGCCGAGGCATTTTTGAAAGAGACCGAGCCCGAGACGCTGCTCTCTCTGCTCGACGGAAAGCGGACGGAGGGGCTTGCGCCTTCCTTCAACGCGAACAATCTTACGGCTTCCGTCATTGCGAATTGTTCGATCCGCTTTGTTACCGCCGAGGAGGACAGAGAACGGGTGAACGGGTTCCTCGAAAAACTTCTCGGCGTGAATGCAGGTGCTGCGGCATTGGTGTCGGAAAAATTTTTTTATGTCGGGTGACGGAGAATCGTGAAAGGGAATCGCCGTAAAAATCTGCTGTTTTCCGTGTTTGCCGTGGCAGTGCTCTGGCTCGCGTGGGTGCTCGCTTATTTCGCCGTGGGAAACGATTATCTGCTGCCCTCCTTTTCGGAAACAATGCGAACGGCGGGAGGGCTGCTGGCGGAGCGCACTTTCTGGAATTCTTTCCTGAATACGCTGCTTCGTACGCTGCTTTCTTTTGCCGTCTCGCTTGCGGCGGGCGTCGGATTTGCCCTTCTTGCCCGACTGTTTGCTTCGGTCCGCGCATTCTTTGCGCCCGTCATTTCTCTTTTGCGTACCGTACCGACGATGGCGTTTATTCTCGTTCTGCTTCTGTGGACTTCTCCTTCCTTTGCGCCGATCATCGTCACGCTGCTCGTGCTCTTTCCCGCCGTCTACGCCATGGCGCTTTCCGCCTTTGACGAAACGTACTCGGAGTTCGGACCGCTTGTGCTTTCTTACGGTGTATCTAAACCGAGACAGGCACTGAAGATGTATCTTCCGCTCGGTGCGTCTTCCCTGCTGTCGCAATCGGGTTCCGTGCTGTCCATGGGACTCAAGATCACGGTGTCGGGAGAAGTCCTTTCTTCCGCCTATCGCAGTTTGGGTTGGCTCATGCAGAATGCAAAGATGAACATCGATATGCCGCGCCTTCTGGCGCTTACGCTGGTCACCGTGCTCGCCGGGTTTGTGCTGGAAGGCATCTGTGCGCTGGCGGCAAAAGGAGCGAGGAGGCGTCTGTCATGATCTTGAGCGGGATTACCAAAAAGTACGGAGAAACCAAGGCGCTGGACGGAGTCACCTGCGAGATCGCGGAGGGAAAGATCACAGCGGTTTTGGGGGAGAGCGGAGCGGGAAAGTCCACGCTTTTAAGCGTGATCTCCGGGCTGATCTCTTATGAAGGAGAGATCGACGGAGTGAGCGGAGCGCATGTTCGCCGAAGAGAGCGATGTGCCTATCTGTTTCAGGATCCCAAGCTGCTCCCCAATCTGACCGTCGAAGAAAATCTTCGTTTTGTATTGCCGAAGGAAAGATGGAATGCAATCGGCGCCATGCTCGCGCGGGTAAAATTGGACGGAAAGGAAATGAGGCGCCCCGGGGCACTGTCCGGGGGGGAAAGACAACGGGTCGCGATTGCGCGGGCATTCTTATTCCCGCATGAGTTGCTTCTGATGGACGAGCCGTTTTCTTCTCTCGATCTTGCGCTGAAAAAATCGCTAATCGAGCTCGTTCAGTCGCTGTGGGAGGAACAGAAAAACACGGTCGTGTTTGTCACGCACGACGTGCGCGAAGCAAGTCTTCTCTCTCATCGGGCATTGGTGCTGAAACGGGGGAAGATCGTGCTTTCTCTCGCTGCGGAACGGCCGTTCCCGCGTGATTTTTTTACTTCTTCGCCCGAAGAGGAGCGTCTTGTCCGGGCGCTCACAGAAGGGGAGGAATGAAAAGAAGACAAAAAAAGACCCGCAAAAGGGAGTTTCCATTGGAATTGAAAACAAGTGAGGATTTTATAAATCTTTCCTTGTTTTATTTATCGATAAATTGAAATTTATCCGTATAATCCGAAATGCCTTGCAATTTTTTCGCATACTTCTTCTTTCGTATCTTTCCCGTCATCTTCCCTCAGGATTGTGAAGAACCCGCTGTTCGCCAATTCATCATAATTTTTTGGGCTGTCGATAAGGGCAAGTCCCCGCCGATAATTTTCCATAACGATTTCGGGATGTTCACAGTCTTCAATCAAGTTTAATATAAATTGCTTTTCAGGGTCGTTTCTTTGAAAGAACCGCTCCACGCTCATGGATTGCGGAGAAAGCATGACCGCAACGCGATGATAGTCGGAAATTTCTTTTAAAACGTCGATGGGAATGTTTGTATCAACGATTATCTTCTTATCTTTGGGCATGGAAATCAGTTCGGCAACTTCAAATTCGGCCGCTTCTCTTGCCACGCTGTGTACCCACCGCGCATATTCTTCGGGGGAACGCATCACACTTTCCAATCGGTAAGCGTTTTCAGATAGCAAATATCTGGCTGCAATTCGGGCGTTGCGACGATGTCGGATATTGCGCCGTGATAATTTTCCCCGCAAAAAATCATGCCGAATTTTTCAGAAAGCATTTTTACGGTCGTCGATTTTCCCGCATAAGCCGTACCCGTAATAAAGTACACGTTCCTCAAATAATGCTTTAAGATGTTGTTCTCAATCTTCAACGCTGATTCTCCTCTAACCTGCCGCCCGCTCCTTTGCCGGATTCATGGAGTCGGTTTGCTAAATTGCTTTTTATTTTATTATCACTATATCGCAAGAACCCTGAAACGTAAAGTAAATAAGCGCACTGCCTTGCTCGCAAGGTACAGTGCGCTATACTTCTTTCACTGTGGTAAAAATTTTCTATGGGAACTGTGGCAAAGGCGGGTCTTTCTGTTCTCAGGCGTTTGCCTGGATGAGCGCTTCTTTGCGGGCTGCCAATCTCTCGGTGATTGATTGAATGTCCGTTCCGTATCTTGCCTCAAAGGATGCGAAGGCGCTGTCTTTTGCGCTGTTTGCCGCCTCGTCAAATGCCTCCGTCTGCCGCGTGAGTTCGGTCTTGATTTCTTCGGGGAAACTTTTCTCCAAATTTTCCAGCTGGGTTTTTACCGTCTGCAGGGCGGCGACGGTGAGGTCGATGGCCGCGTTTGCGCTTGAGCCGTACATCGTGCAGCTTGCATATGCCGCGTCGTAAGCCGTCTGTCTGATCTGAAGAATTGCCTGCGCGGCGATTTTTTCGGGCCCGTCGTCGAGAGCAGCAATTTTGTTCTTCTGTTCGAGCAGAGCGGCCTTTGCGTCGAGCAGTGCTTGCAGCGCGCGCTGATAGTCGCTGTCGGGAGAGATCAGATAGTCATAGCGCGTCTGTTCGATGCGGGAGATCACGTTCTCGTATTCCGTGAGCATGGCGTCGTAACTGTCTTTGAAACTCTGATAAACGGCGTCGGCACTGTCGATCAGGCGTTTTGTCGTCTCTCTCTGCGAGAGATCAATCTCGTACTCCTTCATCTCATAGTACAGTTCCCGCATGGATTCGGTCAAGAGGAGCGCGGTCTCCACACGGGAGAGCTTCAACTCGTTGACGAGCTGTTGCTCGTTCATGGCGGCGAGTTCTTCCTCGGTCAGCTCGGGACGGCACGCGGCGACGAGGGTGCGGAGCGCAGAGAGCTGCATCGCTTCTGCTCGTTGGACTGCGGCGGTCACGTTGTGCGTTTGCAGGAATTCCGTCAGAGCGGCGTCGATGTCTTCATAGAGTTTGCGGGCAGCTTCTTCGTCTCCCGAGAGCGTAATGGTGATCTGATTTTCCGAAGCGGTCGCTTCTCCGCGGATGAGGTATCCCGTCTCGGTCGCGAGGGAAACGACAAGCTGCGCCGCTTCCTCCGCATCCTTTCCGACGAAGGCCTCGCCGGCGACGATGAGAGCGCCGTCGTCGTTGAGCGCCGTAACGGATACGACTTTTTCATCGGAGTCCAAAATAAATTCTACGCTTGGATTGATGTCGACGGTCATTCGGGTGTAGTCTTCCTGCGTGTTGCAGGCCGAAAGCGGAACGGCGCATGCGAGCGCCAGGCTGAGTGTCAGAGTTGCGGCGATGGATTTTTTCATGATTCTGCCTCCTTCGATCGTTTTCTGCACATTAAACAGACGGCGGGGCGGTTTTATTGAGCCAAATTATATTTTTGAAAAATTTTCAGGAATAACGTGCGCTGAGCCATTCCCGATATCGTTCGCACATGGTGCGCGCATCGTTGAGGCATTGCTCTTTCGTTTCGGGAAGCGAGGAAAACGGTGCGAAACAATCGGAGATCTTTGACTCCAGCGTTTCGTCTGCCGTGATCGTGGACAGGAAGGAATCTATCATTTCCGAAATTCCGATAAGGCGGGAGGACAGTCTTTCGACGAGGTCTTCCATTCGTTCCTGCTGCCGTTCAAGATTGAGCAGGGAATACCACCCGTGCAGCAGATAAAACGAAGCGCTGTCGAGCGTTTGATCAAAAGCCGTTCTGTAGCGGGCGAGCAGCGCATCCATCTGTTCGGTCTCCCGAAGGAGATCGGGAGAAAGGTCGGTTCGGTCTGCGATCGCCCAATAGTCTCTTCCGATGAGAAGACCGGGATTGTCTTCATGGTTCTTGATCCGCTCATTGCAGTCCTCGATCAGGTTGAGCAATGCTTTTTTCTCCGCCATGACGCCGTAAGTTTGTGCGACAAGGCGGGAAGCATAGGCGGAAAAAGCGTTGAGATAGTATTCGAGGAAATTCTCTTCCGTTACGCCGAGCGCCTCCCGTTCGATGAGCAGGACGGGAAGAGAAAAGATGTGTTCGATGAGTTCTTTTGCGGTTTCGGCGGAACTGCCCGTCTGACTGCCCAATTCGGCGGGCGTCTGCACAACGGCATATGCCGAGGCGTCCGCTTCGGCAGTCACGGAAGAAAGCGAACGGTTCAAATCGTCGGCGAGGCGCTCCGCCTGCGCGGCGCTGTCACTGGCAACGGTGAGGCGGATCGTCTTTCCCGCGGAGAGGTAGCCGAGTTCCTCCGAACACAGGGCAAGGGACTTTACTGCTTCGGAAGCGGTCGTTCCCAACAGGGAGGCGGAGAAGGCGGGGTCGGACAGAAGGATGTCTCCGTCTTCGTTACCGCTGGAAAGGGCGGTGACGCGATCGTCGGGATCCGTAGCCAGATAGATCACGGGATTGAGCTGAAATTCCACGACGCTTTCTCCGCGTTCGGGGGAGGAATGGAGCAAGAGCATGGGCAGGGAGACGGCAAGCAGCAGGAATGCGGCTGCGGCGGTCGAGAGAACGGGCAGCCATCTCCTTCTCCGGTTTTGCGCGCGTCTTTGCGCAGGCTGTTGTTCAGCGGAAGGAAGAGGCGCCGAACGTAATTTTTCCGAAAGAGGGGGGAGGGCTTCGTCGAGCTCATCTTCGAGCGCTTTGAAATAGTTTTTCATGCGTCGTTTCATGCCATATCCTCCTTTTCCCAATTTTTACGAAGTTTTTCCAGCGAGATCTTATACTTGCTCGTCACCGTTCCGAGCGGCAGTTCGAGAAATTGTGCGATCTCTCGGTGTTTATATCCCCAAAAAACGTGCAGAACTACGATTTTTCGTTCCGTCCCATCCAACGCGCGATTGAGACAGTCGAACGCTTCTCCCGTGCCCGGCCGTTCGGGCAGAGAGAGCGCGGCGAGCGTCTCGCTGTCCGCGGAAAATTCCCGCTTTCGTTTCTCCAAATCGTTCAGCGCATGGTATTTTGCGATCTGCAACATCCAGGCGCGCCCGTCTGTATGCGGACGATATTGCAGGCATCGCTCTTTAATCTTGAGGTAGACGTCCTGCATGGCATCCTCTGTATTCCATGCGTTGCGATAATAGGGGTACAGGAAAGCGTACACTCCTTTTTTTGTCTGCTCGTACAGGCAGGCAAAGGCTGCGTTGTCGCCTTCCTGCATTTTGACGAGGCATCGGTCGATTTCTCTCTTATCCACACTCTCAGTCCTATGCTTTCCAATCAATTAAACCGTCGGGAAGCGTCGTTTATTGAAGAAAAAACATTTTTCCTTTGCGTTATTTGTCAGAAATTTGAAACGGAAGATCACAGGTCGAGTTTGAGATCTCCGGGTCGTATGACGTGCATCCGGCGGAGGATCTCGGAAAACGCAAGAGTGAGCGCCGCGGGGAAGAGGAAACAGAAGAGCAGCATCCAAAGCAGGGTCAGCCCGACGTCGCAACCGCACGTTCCGATCATATGAAAGCACAGATCGATGGGACCGACGAGCCCCGCCGTCCCCATGCCGCTTCCCACTTTGGTGGCGAGGAGGCCGAGCGTCTCCGTGCCGTTGGGGAGCAAGACCGAAAGGGGACCGAGGATCGCGGAAGAGAGGATGGGCGGCAAAAAGAGAACGGGTTTTTTGAAAATATTCGGAATCTGCAGCATGGACGTGCCGAGCCCCTGCGCGAGCAGCCCGCTCCAGCGGTTTTCCCGAAAACTCATGACGGCGAATCCGATCATCTGACAGCAACAGCCGACGACTGCGGCGCCCGCCGCGACACCGGACAGTCCGACAGAGATCCCGATCGCCGCAGAGGAGATGGGAAGAGTCAGCGCGATTCCCATGACGACGGCGAGGATGAGCCCCGTGATCGCCGCGGATAACGTGGAGAGGGAAGCCGCCCAGGCAATGAAGTTGCCGAGCTGAGTCAGTGCAAGCGAAACGGGATATCCGACGGCGATCCCGAAAAAGGATCCGCCCAGAAGTCCGACGAGGGGAGTGACGAGGATGTCGACCTTCGTCTTTCCGCTCACGGAGGAGGCGAGGATCATGGACGCCATGGCCCCGACGAACGCGCCCATGGGATCGCCGGCGGAGGCAAGGGAGATCGAAAGTTCTCCTCCTGCGGCGACGGCGGTCACGGCGGCGATTGCCGCCTTGGCATAGGAGCCGATCATGCCCGCCGCACAGGCGGAGGCAATCACGAGGGGCTGCGTCTTCTTCATCTTTACGCAGATGCCCACGCCGATCCCCGCGCCCATGGAGATCTGAGCGATTTTTCCGACCGATTCGAGAAGAAGCCCGAAGAAATTGTTTCCGCCCTTGTCGATGAGATTGCCGATTTGCCAGACAATCGTTCCCGCAATCAAAGTCGCGAACAGGCCGAGCGCCATGCCGCTCATTCCGTCGATAAAGACATAGTTGAGGATCCATTGCAGCCGTCTCAGTCCGTGTACTTGGGAGAAACGAAGTTCGGAAAGTTTCTTTTTTGCTTCCGGCAGTTCTTCGGGTTGCACTGCCTCGGTGAGTTCGGCCCTCTCTTTCGCAGAGAAATGTTCGTTTTCGATCGGTTCCATAAGTTCCCTCCCTTTGTGACAAAAAACCGGAGCTCTGCGGCTCCGGTTTCCGAATGTTGTTTTTAACGAGCCGCACATTCTACGCTTCGCCGGAGATGTTTCCGGATTTTTCCTTATCATAACTGTTTTTCCGAAAAAAGTCAAGCGTTTCTCATCGTTTTTTTGAATGGTGTTTTTTTCGGAAAAAACACCGCATTCGCTGTAAAAATTTTGTGAAAAAATAAAACATGGGTCTTGACGGGATGGGAAAAGAGATTTATAATATCAGACGGAGATAGCTCCGAAGATGGAAAAAAATAATTAGGAGGATTTATCTATATGGCAAGGTTTACTCTGCCGCGGGATCTGTACCACGGCAAAGGCGCAATGGAGGCGCTGAAGACGCTTCAGGGAAAGAAGGCAATGATCTGCGTGGGCGGAGGCTCGATGAAACGGTTCGGCTTCCTCGATAAAGCTATTGCATATCTCAAAGAGGCGGGCATGGAAGTGCAGCTGTTTGAGGGGATCGAATCGGATCCTTCTGTCGAAACGGTCATGAAAGGTGCGCAGGCAATGCTTGATTTCGGACCGGATTGGATCATCGCCATGGGCGGCGGTTCTCCCATCGATGCGGCAAAGGCGATGTGGATCAAATACGAGTATCCCGATGCGACGTTTGAGGATATGTGCAAGGTGTTCGGAATTCCTCAGCTTCGCAGAAAAGCTCGTTTCTGCGCCATCTCTTCCACGTCCGGCACGGCGACGGAAGTTACGGCATTTTCCATTATCACCGATTATGCGAAGGGGATCAAATATCCCATCGCAGATTTCGAGATCACGCCCGACATTGCCATCGTCGATCCCGAGCTTGCAGAGACGATGCCCAAGAAGCTGGTCGCTCATACCGGTATGGATGCGATGACGCATGCAATCGAAGCCTATGTCTCCACCGCAAACTGCGATTATACCGATCCGCTTGCTATTTTTGCGATCAAAATGATCCAGCGCGATCTCGTCGGATCCTATAACGGCGACATGGAAAAACGCGACAGCATGCATAATGCACAATGCCTTGCCGGAATGGCGTTCTCCAACGCTCTTCTCGGAATCGTGCACTCCATGGCGCACAAGACGGGTGCGGCGTTTGCGGATTACGGCGCGCATATCATTCACGGCGCAGCCAACGCAATGTATCTTCCCAAAGTCATTGCCTTCAACGCAAAGGATCCCACCGCAAAGAAACGTTACGGCGTGATCGCGGATTACATGGGATTGGGCGGCAGCAACGATTGTGAGAAAGTCGCGTTGCTCATCAAGTATCTGCGCGGCATGAACGACGATCTCAATATCCCGCATTGCATCAAGAATTACGGCGCGGACAGTTATCCCTGCGAACAGGGTTTCGTTCCCGAGAACGTCTTCCTGGAAAGACTTCCCGAAATTGCAAAGAATGCGATCGGCGACGCTTGCACCGGCTCCAATCCCCGTCAGCCTTCTCAGGCGGAGATGGAAGCGTTGCTCAAGTGCTGCTATTACGATACCGAAGTTGATTTCTGAGTTTGACCGAAAGAGCGGTCCGCAGAAAAGCGGACCGCTCTTTTTCAAGATTTTGGCTGTTTATATACGGAGCGTTGCGTTCAGCGGAGCGCGCGCATGCAGGCGCAGGCAAGGGAACCCGGTCCGATATGACAGGAGACGCTGAGCGAAAGAGGATCCGAAAAAGTGAGGGGAATCGCGGGGAACGCTTTTTTCAGTTCTTCCGCAAAGAGCTCCGCCTCTTTTTTGTTTGCGGTGTGCGCGACGCTGATCCGCATCTCTCCTTGCGCGGCAAATTCCGAAAAACGGGTGGAAAGATCTGCGGCAAGCGCCTCGATCATGACTTCTTTTGCTTTTTTGAGAGTCTGTACTTTCTTAAAGGCGTCGAGGCGTTCTCCTTGCAATTGGAGCACGGGCTTGATCTTCAAAATGCCGCCGATGAGCGCCGCGGCCGGAGTGAGTCTGCCTCCCTTTTTGAGGTAAGTGAGGGTGTCGAGGGCAATGTAGATGCTGCTCTCCCGTGCCGTCGATTCAAGGATCGTCTTGATTTCCGCCGCGCTCCGTCCCTCTTTTGCGAGGGCGATCGCATCGAAGACGCTTTGCTTCTGTGTAACGGAAATACGCTGGTTGTCTGCGACCTGAACTTTCCCGCCGTAGTCTTTGGCAAGCGCCATTGCCGTGTGGCAGGATTCGGAAAGTCCGCTTGACATGGGGATATGCAAGATCTCGGTGTCGCCGTCGAGCAGATTTTCCCAAAGTTCTGTCACGCTTGCCACAGACGGCTGGGAGGTGGAAACGGAAGCGTTTCCCGTCAGTTTTTCGTAAAATGCTTCCTGCGTCAGATTGACGTCTTCGAAATAGGATTCGCCGTCGATCAGAAAGGGCATCGGGAGGACGGAGATTCCCAGTTTCTCCGCTTCCGCCTGTGTGATGCCGCTGTTCGAATCGGTGACGATTTTGACTTTCGCCATGATGACCTCTCCGATATGAATTTTTTATCCTTTCGGTATTATACCACAGGGGCAAGAGGGAGACAAGCAAATTGATAAGAAAATTTACAATGCGGAAAATTTGTTTCGCGGTTGCATCTTGACATCTTTCAGGAACAGATGTATAATGTGATTTGATGGAGATTATCAAAAAAACGGAGGACTTATGTACAAGATTTTGAAAAAGGAGTACCTCAATCCCACGGTAGTGCTCATGGACATTCAGGCTCCTTTCGTTGCAAAAAAAGCGCTTGCCGGTCAGTTCATCATTCTTCGCGTGGATGAAAACGGGGAACGCATCCCGCTGACCGTTGCGGGGTGCGACAGAGAACGCGGTACCGTGACCATTATCTTTCAGATTGTCGGCGCGACGACCATGGCGCTGGGTGAGAAACAGGAAGGCGAATTTATTCAGGACTTTGTCGGTCCGCTCGGAAGAGCCACGCATGTGGAAGGACTGAAAAAGGTTGCGGTCGTAGGCGGCGGCGTGGGGTGTGCGATCGCCTTGCCCGTGGCAAGAAGTCTGCATGAGCACGGCTGTGAAGTGACGAGTATCGTCGGATTTCGCAACAAAGATCTGGTCATACTCGAAGAGGAATTCAAAGCGTGCAGCGCCCGTTTTTTCATGATGACCGACGACGGCAGCTACGGAGAGCACGGAAACGTGTGCGTTCCGCTCAATCGGTTGCTTGAGGCGGGCGAGACCTTCGACGAAGTCATCACGATCGGACCGCTTGTCATGATGAAGTTTGTGGCGCTTGCGACCAAAAAATATAAGATCAAAACGATTGCCAGCATGAATCCGATCATGATTGACGGAACAGGCATGTGCGGCGGCTGCCGTCTTACGGTGGGAGGCGAGACCAAGTTCGCCTGTGTGGACGGTCCCGAATTTGACGCCCATCTCATCGATTTCGACGAAGCGATGAAGCGGTCGCGCACCTATGCGGACTTCGAACAGCGCGCACGCGAAAAACATTGTCGGCTCATGTCGCAGGAGGTAAAATAAGATGCCGAAATTCAATATGAATCCGAAAAAGAATCCCATGCCCGCACAGGATCCTTTGGTGCGGAACAAAAATTTTCAGGAAGTGACGCTCGGTTATTCCGCTGAAACGGCGATCGACGAAGCAAAACGTTGCCTCAACTGTAAAAATCAGCCCTGCGTGACAGGTTGCCCCGTCAACATTCGGATCCCGGAATTTATCGCTTTCGTTGCCGAGGGTAAGTTTGAAGAAGCGTATCAGGTCATTCATCAGTCTTCGTCACTGCCTGCCGTCTGCGGAAGAGTCTGTCCGCAGGAGACACAGTGCGAAGGAAAATGTACGCGCGGGATCAAGGGAGAGCCGGTCGGGATCGGCAGACTGGAACGCTTTGTTGCAGATTGGCACAACGCCAACGTGACGGCAGCGCCCGAAAGGCCCGTACCGAACGGGCATAAAGTCGCGGTCGTCGGTTCGGGACCTGCGGGTCTGACTTGCGCGGGAGACCTTGCCAAACTCGGCTATGAAGTGACCGTATTCGAGGCGCTTCATCTTGCGGGAGGGGTGCTTGTGTATGGGATTCCCGAATTTCGTCTCCCCAAGGCGATCGTGGCGAAAGAGGTGGAAAATCTCAAAGCGCTCGGGGTCAAGATCGAGACGAACATGGTCGTGGGCAGAGTGTTTTCCATCGAGGAGCTTAAGGAAGAATACGGATTCGAAGCGATCTTCCTCGGAACGGGCGCAGGGCTTCCCCGCTTTATGGGAATTCCGGGCGAAAACGCGAAAGAAGTGTATTCCGCCAATGAATTTCTGACTCGGAATAATCTTATGAAAGCCTATCGCGAAGACAGCACGACGCCCATCCTGCACGCGAAACGGGTTGCCGTCGTGGGCGGCGGCAATGTGGCAATGGACGCGGCGCGTTCCGCAAAGCGTTTGGGCGCAGAGACCGTTTACATCGTTTATCGCAGAGGGAAGGAAGAACTGCCTGCCCGCCGTGAAGAGGTCGAGCATGCCGAAGAAGAGCAGATCATTTTCAAGTTGCTCACCAATCCCACGGAAATCCTTACGGACGAACAGGATAACGTCGTCGGCATGAAATGCGTAGAGATGGAATTGGGAGAGCCGGATGCGTCCGGACGCCGCCGTCCCGTCGTGAAACCGAACAGCGAATTTACGATGGACATCGATTGTGTGATCATGTCGCTCGGAACGTCTCCCAATCCTCTGCTCAAACAGACGACGCCCGGTCTTGAGACGAAGAAGTGGGGAGAGATCATCGCGGATGAGAACGGCAAGACTTCGTTGGAGGGGGTCTATGCAGGCGGAGACGCGGTGACGGGCGCCGCGACGGTCATTCTTGCCATGGGCGCCGGAAAAGTCGCAGCAAAGGCGATCGACGAATACCTGAGCGGGAAAAAGGCGGAATGAGGGATCGGCTCCCGATCGGCAGAAAAAACAATCGGAGAAAGAGGGAAAAGGGAGGGCTTTGGCTCTCCCTTTTTGTATCCAAAACTCCGCGGTTTGTCTGCAAATCAAAAACATGCTTTGCCGATACAATAAAGAAAAGGGACGGCAGGGAGGCAAACCGAGCGGAAAGAATTTGATGAAAAAAAGCAAACAGAAAAGGAATAACGGGAAGGAAAGCCGAAGCAAAACAATCGGCGAAGAACAATATGCCGGAGAGAGGCCTGTTGACGGGCAGCAGGCAACAATCGCTTGACTGCCGGGTATTCGTAGGCGCTTTTGTGTGCCGCCGGCAGTCGGGACTGACAGCCCGAAATCGAAAATCCGTCGGTTAAGCCGGCGGATCTTTATAGAATATTTTCCGCATTGGGCCGATAGGCATTTGGCAAAGTGCCGGACAGCACGACAAGGATTTTCAGCGTTGCAAAGGCAAGCGCATATTCCTTTTGTTCGATGAATGCGCGGCTTTCCGCGAGATAGTCATCGATTCGCGCGACGTCGTTGTGGGGAATGAGGATCTGCAGGCGTTGTTTGCGGGCTTCCCAGGAGCGTTGTACGGCTTCGGCGTCTCCGCCGCAGGCAGTTTCTGCTTCCGTTTTTTCGCAGAGTGCGTTCACTTCCTGCCCGAATTCGGCAAATTGACGGACGACGAAGCGGCGTTCAAAAAGCGCCGCCCCGATCAGAAGCAGAAACGCGAGCGAGATGCTCAAAAGAGATTTTACCATGAAAGTCCTCCCGGATAATCGGTCTGTAACGTTCGAAAGCGCTCGCCCTTGGCCTGGACGTAGATTTTTCCGCTTCCATCTGCGGTAAGCACAAGGACGCGCTTTACGCGAAGGCCCTGTTCTTTCAGGAGTTTGTCAAAAAATTCGCGCGTGAGCTTGCAGAGAGCAAGGTTGCCGCCGTTATATTTCCCGTTGTCGATGATGACGAGCGGAAGAGAAGTCTGCCTGTTCTCGTAATCTTTGCGCGGCAATGCGGAAAAAGTGCCGTTGCTTTCGTAGAGGGCGTAGTCTACGCAGTCGAGAGAAAAATATCCTGCCGCGCGCAGCGATTCGATGAGATCGGATACGTCGAGGCGGTTTTTTTTCAGTTGGTAATCGTCGATGCCGTTCCGGTTGATGACGACGCTCGGTTTTCCGCTCACAAGCGCTTTGAGCGGTTTTGCCTTGAGGTCGATGAGGGTCACGATTTCATGCAGGACAAAAATCGTGACGACGGAAACGACGCCGTACAGCAGCGGGATGGAGGCGTCTGCCATGGGGATGCAGGCAAGCTCTGCGATGAGAAGCGTGATCACAAGTTCGAAGGGCTGCATTTCACCGATCTGCCGTTTTCCCATCAGCCTCATAATGACGAGCAGGGTCAGAAAGAGGACAGCTGTTCGGATGATGATGAGGGTCATACGGGAAGTATTGCGTTTTCAGAAAATAATATGTAAATTCAGTTGCTTTTCGCGCGCAAACGCAGTATAATAAGGCGGAAGAGTAGCCAAGGCGCGTTAAGTGTTGCGAAACGGGACGTTGTTCGCAAACGAAAGGGAAGTTCGTTCTCTGCGGTGCCGCGGCGCGTCCGCTCACCTTGTGCGCGCATTGCCGCGTCTTTTTGGCGGACCTCCTCAAAGGAGGTTATTTTTTATGGAACAAACCCTTTCTCAAACGACGCCGCGCTGGAAACGCATCCTGTTTTCCGACGCAATGCTGACGAAGACCAAAGCACAGAAGATCGCTGCGATCGGGATCATGGCTGCGCTTTGCATTGTGGCAAATATGTTTCTTGAGTTCAAGTTCGGCGATGTGCAATTTTCTCTCACACTGTATATCTCCGTTTTGAGCGGAATCCTCATCGGTCCGGTGTTCGGATTTGTCGCCGTCTTTTTGGGCGATCTGGTCGGGTTCTTGTATAATAACTGGGGAGCTCTCTATTTGCCGTGGATCGGACTTTCCTGCGCCGCGATGGCGGTCATCGCGGGGCTTGTGATGCATCTTCCCTTACATTTCCGCGGAAGCCTTTATGTGAAGCTTGCAGCGATTTGCGTGCTTGTGCTTCTTGTCTGTTCCGTCGGAATTTCCACGACGGGATTCTATTTGTACTACACAAAGGTGGGATTTTCACAGGCCGCAATGCAGACCATTTCCGAACAGTTCGGGACAGAAGTGACCTATTTCGGCTATGTTGTATATCGGCTCTTTTTCGGAGGGCAGATCTGGAACAGCCTGTTCAACTATGCGTTGTTGTTCCTCACGCTTCCGGTGCTGGCGGCGATCAAGCCGTTGCGACTTGATCTTCACTGAGAAGAGGATATTTTCGGAAAGTCAATCGCGAAAGGTTGACTTTTTTCTTTTGCGGGGCTATAATGAAGGATGCAGGAGGTCTGTCATGAATCTGCAAATGCTTGCGAGCGGAAACCCCTTGTTTGGCGCAGACAGCCGAGGAATTTTTGTTTTCGGCTTGCAAATTTATTATTATGCGCTGTGTATCGTCTCCGGAATGATTGTGGCGACGGTACTGTCCGCGCTTCTGATGAAGCGGAGGAACATGTCTTCCGACTTTATCTTTACGCTGTTTATCGTGTGTATTCCGTCTGCGCTCGTCTGCGCTCGTCTGTATTATTGCATTACGGACGGCATGCCGATTGCGCGTTGGTTCAGTTGGGAAAGCATTCGGGACGGAGGGCTGTCCATATTGGGCGGTGTGATCGGAGGGGTTGCTGCCGGCGCCGTTGTCTGTCTCGTCAAGAAGGTGGATTTTTTCCGCGTGGCAGACTGCATTGTGCTGAATATTCTCATCGCGCAGGTCATGGGACGGTGGGGCAATTTTTTTAATCAGGAAGTATACGGATTCGAAGTGGAAAATGAAGCGTTGCAGTGGTTTCCGTTTGCCGTTTTCATCGACAAAACGCATTCCTGGCACTATGCACTCTTTTTCTATGAGGGATGCATCAATGCGATCGGATGGGCGCTTCTCTTTACGGCAGCCTGGTACTTCAAAAAGAAACCGAACGGGCTGTTTACGTTTGCCTATTTTGTTTGGTATGGGACGGTCCGTACGATCATGGAACCTCTGCGCGATCCTTCCTATATTCTCGGAAGCGAAAACGACATTATGTGGTCGAGGATCACTTCCATTCTGCTCATTCTGTTCGGCGCGGCGGGCATCATCGTGCTGTTGGTGTGCAATTACAAGAAGGAAGGCGCGTTTATCGGCAGTAAGCGGGGAGATCCTTGCGGGATAACCGCCTATCTTACGCCCTATCGGGATGAAATTCCCTACTACAGCAAGGTCAATTTGTTCGGAGACCGATATCCGCCCAAACCGCTTGAAGAGACGGCCGCATACAAGAGAAAAGTGTTTTTTGAGAAGTGGTCTGCACGGCTGCGCAAACTGTTCCGGCAGAACGAAGATCCTGCGGACGGAGAACGGGAGGAGCGCGACGATCCCGAAAAGGGAGGCCGCGAAGACCGGAGTTCTGCGGAGAAAACGGAAGAGAAAACCGAGGGCGCTGCAGACTGCAACGACGAGGGGGAGACGAAATGAGAAATCTGACACTGCTGACCGATCTGTATCAGCTTACGATGGGACAGGGTTATTTCGACGAGGGAAAGCACGAACAATGGGCGGCATTCGACATTTTTTTCCGTCCCAATAAACTCATTACTTATTCGGTTGCTGCAGGAATGGAGCAGGCGGCGGAGTATTTGGAGAATTTGCATTTTGACGGAGAGGATCTCTCCTATCTGCGTTCGCTTGAATTGTTTTCCGATGGATTTCTGTCTTATTTGGAAGCCCTTCGCTTCACGGGGGACATGGTCGCGGTGCAGGAGGGGGAGGTCGTGTTCCCTTATGAACCCATTCTCACCATCCGCGCACCCATGCTGCAGGCGCAACTCGTTGAAACGGCGCTGCTCACTTTCGTCAACCATCAGACCCTGATTGCCTCTAAGGCGGCGAAGATTTGTGCGGCGGCAGGCGGAGGTGTCATGGAATTCGGCCTTCGCCGCGCACAGGGCGCCGATGCGGGAATTTACGGCGCGCGCGCCGCAATGATCGGTGGGTGTGTGGGAACGTCTAATGTCTATGCAGGCAAGCTTTTTTCCGTTCCCGTTTCGGGAACGATGGCGCACAGCTGGGTGATGAATTTCCCCGATGAACTGACTGCTTTTCGGGCTTACGCAAAATATTTTCCGCAGAACTGCCTTTTGCTGGTCGATACTTACGATACGCTCAAAAGCGGCGTGCCCAATGCAATCCAAGTATTTCGGGAGCTGCGCGAAAGAGGGTACGAGGCAAAGGGGATCCGTCTCGATTCGGGAGATCTCGCCTATCTGTCCAAAGAGGCGCGGAAGATGCTCGACGCAGCGGGATTTGAAAAGGCGGCGATCTGTGCATCGGGAGATCTGGATGAATACTCTATCCGCTCACTGAAAGAACAGGGCGCAAAGATCGATACCTGGGGGGTCGGGACCAAGCTGATCACAAGCGCGGATATGCCTGCGCTCGGCGGAGTATATAAGCTTGCGGCCGTATTCGAAGAGGGGCGGGAGATCCCCAAGATCAAGCTCTCGGATACGACGGAAAAGATCACCAATCCGGGAATGAAAGACGTTTATCGCATCTACGACAACAAGGGGAAGGCGGTTGCGGATTATATCGTGCGGGCGGGCGAACAAATCGATGAGAGTAAGCCCCTTGAGCTGTTCCATCCCGTCGAGACATGGAAGCGCATGACGGTAATGGATTATCACGTCCGCAATCTTCGCACCGATTGGATTAAGGGAGGCAAGCGCAGGATGCAAGCGCGGTCTCTTCGGGAGATCAATGCCTTTTTCCGGGAGGAGTACGGGCGGTTTTGGGAAGAATACACGCGGTTGGACATGCCGCATATTTACAAAGTGGATCTTTCTCCGACGCTCCATTCCTTAAAAACTCAGATGATGCACAGTTACGGCAAGGGAGAATGATATGTTTCACGTCTATTCCGAAAAAGAAGTGCGCACGTTGGTTGCCCGACTCAAAGATGAATACGACGGCATTGTGAGGCGTCAGCGCGAAGCGCAGGAAGAACTGAAAGACGAAAATCGCAGGCTGCGCGCCCGTCTCTCCGTATTGGAGGGGCAGCGGGAAGAAGTTTCTTCCGCGCTCATGCGCGCCGTGGCGGAAGGCGAGCGGATCAAAAAGGAAAGTGTGGGTCAGATCGAAAGCGAGCGCAGGGAGTTGTTTTTGCTCGCGGAAAAATGTCGCCTGCTTTCGGAACGGTTGCAGAAAAAATATCCCGACGAGGAAGATTGCGGCGATTTTAAGACGTTTACCGACGCACTTCGCAGATATCTCGGCGAAGATGCGGAGGAAGAAGAGGGAGAAGAATTCGCATTCGATATGGACGAAGTGCTCGATCCGAAAGAACCGCTCGATTTGGGCAAACTTTGCAGAGAGCTTGGGCTGATGGAGGAAGAAGAATGATCTTTTCATTGGTTTGTGCGTTTATTGCGCTTGCACTCATTCTTGCCGATCAGCTTACGAAAGCGCTTGCCGAGGCGTTTCATGTCTTTCAAAGCGATTATTTTCTCGGTCTGATCCGGCTGAATTATGTGGAAAATACGGGACTTCCCTGGGGCTGGCTGGGAGACAACCCTGAAATTATGAAGGTGATCACGGCA
This sequence comes from uncultured Clostridia bacterium, assembly GCA_944372525.1. Classification (GTDB taxonomy): domain Bacteria; phylum Bacillota; class Clostridia; order Christensenellales; family Borkfalkiaceae; genus Gallimonas. Next base: position 20,173 of record CALVZL010000011.1, on the reverse strand, counting down.
TTCACGGTCGTGATGATGGTCGGGATTGTCGTGCTCTTTTTTACCGTATTCAAGAAGAATTCGCCTGCGCGTGTGGCGCTTGTCTTTATCGAGGCGGGCGGGATCGGGAATCTGATCGACAGAGTGGTGTTCGGTTCCGTTCGGGATTTTGTCGACGTCTCTCCCACGGGATTCGGGATCTGCAATCTCGCCGACTTTTTTATCACGTTCGGGGCTGTGGCGCTCTTCATTATTCTCCTGTTTGTCGGGAAAGATGCCGTGTTTCCGCTGGGGAAGAACAAAAAGGCGCAGGAGGAGGAAGGCGCAGCGGGAAACGATGAATAGACGATTGACTGCGGAAGAAAATTTCCCGCGCGTCGACGTCTTTCTGAGTACGACGCTGGGCATTACCCGTTCCGCGGCAAAAAAACTTGCCGACGAGGGGAAAGTCCGCATCGGCGGAGTCCCCGTTAAAGCATCGAGAGAGGGGAGAAGGGGGGAAACGGTCGAAGTAGAGCTCGAACCGCCGCGTCCCATCCGAGCGGTCCCCCAGGATATTCCCGTCGAAATCGTATATGAAGACGAGGCGATCGCCGTCGTCAACAAACCGCAGGGCATGACGGTTCATGCGGGAAACGGAAATACGGAAGGAACGCTCGTCAATGCGCTGCTGTATCGGCTGGATTCTCTCAGCGGCATCAACGGAGAGCTTCGTCCCGGGATCGTACACCGCATTGACAAAGACACTTCGGGTCTGCTCGTCGTGGCAAAAAACGATGCGGCGCACCGCTCGCTTTCCGAACAGATTGCGCAGAAGACTTGCAGGCGGGAATATCTTGCCCTAGCGGAAGGGCATTTTGCGCAGATCGAGGGGAAGCTCGTCACCCAGATCGGAAGAAATCCCAAAGACCGGCTGCAGATGGCGGTGCTTCCCGCCGGCAGGGGAAGACGGGCGGAGACGGATTATCGGGTGGTCGAGCGCTTCGCTTCGAACGATCTCGTGTGGTTTCGCCTGCATACGGGCAGAACGCATCAGATCCGCGTTCATGCGAAATATCTCGGGCATCCCCTTGTGGGAGATCCCGTTTACGGCTATAAAAAGCAGAGATTTGCGCTCGGAGGACAGCTCCTGCATGCCTTTCGCTTGGAATTCAGTCATCCGCTGACGGGCGATCGGATGGTTTTTACGGCGCCTCTGCCCGATTACTTTTCCGAGCTCCTTCTTCGCCTGCGGGCGGAAGACGGCGGGGAGAGCGAGGTTTTCTTTCCGTTTGCGCAGCTGTTTTCCGCCGAAGTAAGAAAATAAGGAATAAAAACCGCCGAAAAGGGAAAAAATTTTTCCGAAATCGGGAATAAATCCGTTGACAAGCGTTGACGGATATGTTATTATAATCAGGCTGTGTCATTGCGGCGTATAGGGTTGAGACGGGAAGTTACTGAAAAATCGAGGCATGGAAGCCCCTCGGCAGATAATTTCCGTTGACAAATGTGGAAGCTCGACTTCCGCGACTAACCGAGGCTTTTGCGAGAAAACACTGCATTTGCGTGTTTTTTTGATGAAGATGTCTCGATACGCACGGGTACGTTGACGCAAACAATACAGTTAGTATAAAAAAGGAAGGAGAAAAACACATGGCAAGCCAAAAAATCAGAATCAAGCTGTCCGCATACGATCACGATCTGGTCGACCAGGCGGCGCAGCGCATTGTCGAAACAATGCAGAAGGGTGGTGCAAAGATCTCCGGACCCATTCCGCTTCCCACGGAACGCGAGGTGGTGACGATCCTGAGATGCCCGCACAAATACAAGGATTCGCGCGAACAGTTTGAGCTTCGTACGCACAAGAGGATCATCGACATCTATTCTCCTAACGCGAAACTGCTCGACAGCATCCACCTTCCCGCAGGTGTGGACATCAAGGTAAAACTGTAATCACGGTTCAAAAATCAGGATACTGCTTATGCGGTATCAAAAAATAAGAAGGAAGGAGTGATCTTTATCAATGAATAAAGCAATCATCGGTCGCAAAGTCGGGATGACCCAGATCTTTGCGGAAGACGGGAAAGTGATTCCCGTTACGGTTGTGGAAGCAGGTCCCTGTCCCGTCGTGCAGATCAAAACGGTCGAGACGGACGGTTACAGCGCGCTGAAGCTCGGGTTTCTCGAAGCGAAGGAACATGCGCTGACCAAGCCTGAGTTGGGACAGTTCAAGAAAGCGGGCGTAAAGCCCTGCAAAGTGCTCAGAGAAGTGCGCCTTGAAAAGGTGGAAGGATATCAGGTCGGCGACGAAGTCAAGGCAGACGTGTTTGCCGCGGGAGACAAGGTCGACTGCATGGGCGTGACGAAAGGTCACGGTTACACCGGCGTGATCAAGCGCTGGAACCAGCACCGCCTCAAAGAGACGCACGGCGTCGGGCCTGTACACAGAGAGCCCGGTTCCATGGGGGCGAACAGCTCTCCCTCGCGGGTGTTCAAGCAGAAACATTTGGCAGGTCAGTACGGCGTCGAGAACGTCACCATTCAGAATCTCGAGGTTGTGAGAGTGGATGTTGCCCGGAACGCGATCCTGATCAAGGGCTCGATTCCCGGTCCCAAGGGAAGCGTTGTCACCATTGCGGACAGCGTGAAGGCAAAGTAAGGAGAATTGACATGGCAAACGTGAAAGTTTACAATATGCAGGGGGTCGAAGTCGGGGAGATCGAGCTCAGCGACAAAGTGTTCGGCGTCGAATACAACGAGCCCCTCATTCATCAGGCGGTCGTGACCTATCTCGCGAACAACCGGCAGGGGACGAAGTCCGCGCTGACCAGGACGGAAGTCCGCGGCGGCGGCGTAAAGCCCTGGAGACAGAAGGGTACGGGCAGAGCGCGTCAGGGCAGCATCCGCGCGCCTCAGTGGACGAAAGGCGGCGTTGTGTTCGCGCCGAAGTCCCGCGATTTTTCCAAAAAGATGAACGATAAGGCAAGGATCGGCGCGCTTCTTTCCGCGCTTTCCAAGAAAGTGGCGGACGGCGAGCTCGTCGTCGTGGACGAACTGAAGGTCTCCGCTCCCAAGACGAAAGAGATGGAGGCGTTCAGAAAGGCGCTCGGTCTCGACAAGCGCACCGTCGTCATCATGGATGAAAACGACAGAGACGTCATTCTCGCAGCGCGCAACATCGAGAAGTTTACGACGCTTGCCGTCTCCGAAATCAACACCTATGAGATCGTGTCGAACGCCGTCGTGGTGCTTACGAAGGGTTCGGTGAAAAAACTCGAGGAGGCATACGCGGTATGACACCGGAAGACATCATTCTGAAACCCGTTCTGACCGAGAAGGGATACGACGGAATCGCAGAGAAAAAATATACCTTTGTCGTGGCGAAGACGGCGAACAAGACGCAGATCAAGATCGCAATCGAAAAGATGTTCGGCGTTCAGGTCGCGGGAGTCAATACCGTGACTTGTCCCGGAAAGCGCAAAAGAAGGGGCAGGGACGTGGGATATACCCCTGCGACCAAAAAGGCGATCGTTCAGCTCAAAGCAACGTCTAAGCCCATCGAGCACTTCAACTCGTTGTCGTAATATCGGAGGATAACAGCAATGGCAGTCAAGAGATATAAACCCACTTCGCCCGCCCGTCGTTTGATGACGGTCCCCGCATACGGGGAGATCGCCAAGGCGAAACCCGAGCGCGCGCTTCTGGAAGATCAGCGCAAATCGGGCGGCAGAAACAATGCGGGAAGAATTACCGTAAGACACATCGGCGGCGGCAACAAGCGCAAGTACCGCATCATTGATTTCAAGCGCAACAAGGACGGGATCCCCGCAACGGTCAAGAGCATCCAGTACGATCCCAACCGCAGCGCCAACATCGCACTCCTTTTTTATGCAGACGGCGAGAAGAGATATATTCTTGCTCCGATCGGACTGAACGTCGGCGATAAGGTCGTCAGCGGAACCGGAGCTGACATCAAGGTCGGCAATGCACTCTGCCTGTCGGAGATTCCCGTCGGCACGATGGTACACAACATTGAGCTCAAGCCCGGCAGAGGCGGACAGATCGCGAGGAGCGCGGGGATTTCTGCGCAGATCATGGCTTGCGAAAACGGATATGCGACGGTGAAGATGCCTTCCGGCGAAATGCGGCTCATTCCCGCGGTCTGCAAGGCAACGATCGGGCAGGTCGGAAATGTCGAGCATGAGATCATCCGCGTCGGGAAAGCGGGCAAGACCCGCCATCTCGGGATCAGACCTACCGTGCGCGGTTCGGTCATGAACCCCAACGACCACCCTCACGGCGGCGGCGAAGGAAAGTCTCCCGTCGGTCATGCGGGACCGGAGACGCCTTGGGGCAAACCCGCTCTCGGATATAAGACGAGAAAGAAAAAGAATCCGACGAGCAAATTCATCCTGAAGAGAATCAACTGAGGAGGGAGAGACAATGTCGAGAAGTGTCAAGAAAGGCCCCTATGTAGAAGCCAAACTTCTGCAAAGGATCGAGGCAATGAACGAAGCGAACGAGAAGAAGGTGCTCAAGACCTGGTCGAGAGCGTCGACGATCTTCCCTCAGATGGTCGGGCATACGATTGCCGTTTACGACGGCAGAAAACATGTACCCGTGTATATCACCGAAGATATGGTGGGTTGCAAGCTCGGTGAGTTCGCGCCTACGAGAACCTTCCGCGGGCACACCGCGAAGACGACGTCGCCCGGGAAATAAGGAGGTAGCAGGACAATGGCGGGTAATATGAAGAAAAAGGCAGTGCGGGTCGAAGAAGCTCGGGAAAAACGTCCGTATGCCGTTGCAAAATATATCAGAATTTCTCCCTATAAGGTGAGACGGGTGCTCGATCTCATCCGCGGCAAGAGCGTGGCGGAGGCGAAGGCGATCCTGGAGCACTGCCCGAACGGCGGCGCGGCTCCCACCAAAAAGGTATTGATGAGCGCGGTTGCCAATGCGGAACACAACCGCGGAATGGACAGGGGTGATCTGTATGTGGCGGCGTGCTTTGCGGACGGCGGCGCGGTGTTCAAACGGATGCAGCCGGTTTCCAAGGGAAGAGGGCACGCAATCCTCAAGAGAACGAGTCACATTACGGTTATTTTGGACGTAAAGAAAGCGGAGGGAGAGATCTAACATGGGACAGAAAGTCAATCCTCACGGATTAAGAGTCGGCGTCATCAAAGGTTGGGATACGCAGTGGTATGCCGATAAGAAGGAATTTTCCGTTTATCTCAAAGAAGATTACAATATCCGCACGTTCATCAAAAAGAAATACTATGCGGCGGCGGTTTCCAAAATTCTCATCGAGAGGGCTGCGGGAAAGATCGTCGTCACCATCTATACGGGCCGTCCCGGCGTGCTGATCGGGAAAGCCGGTTCGGAGATCGAAGTCATCAAGAAGGATCTTGCGAAGCTGACAAAGGGCAAGCAGGTCATCATCAACGTGACGGAAGTGAGAAAAGTGGATGCGGATGCGCAGCTCGTTGCAGAAAGCGTTGCGGCGCAGCTCGAAAAGCGTATGTCTTTCCGCCGTGCGATCAAGCAGGCGATCGGGAAGACGATGCGTGCAGGCGTCAGGGGCGTGAAGATCCAGGTCGGCGGCCGTTTGGACGGACGCGAAATCGCAGGAAGCGAGCATTATCACGAAGGGAGCATTCCTCTTCAGACATTGCGCGCGGACATCGATTACGGATTCGCGGAAGCACATACGACCTTTGGCATGATCGGCGTCAAGTGCTGGATCTATAAGGGAGAGATTCTCGGATCCGGAAAGAAGCCGGAAGGAGGCAGGTAATGTTAATCCCCAAGAGAGTGAAAAGAAGAAAACAGCACCGCGGCAAGATGAAGGGTTGTGCGCAGAAAGGTAATTTCATCGCATACGGTGAATACGGACTCATGGCCGAAGAAGCGGGCTGGATCAAATCCAATCAGATCGAGGCTGCCCGTATTGCCATGACACGTTTCATCAAGCGCGGCGGGCAGGTCTGGATCGACATCTTCCCGCATAAGCCCATTACCCGCCATCCCGCGGAAGCCCGCATGGGATCCGGAAAGGGCGCGGTGGAATTTTGGGTTGCGGTCGTAAAGCCGGGCAGAGTTCTGTTTGAAATGGCGGGTGTTCCCGAAGACGTTGCGCGCGAGGCAATGCGCCTTGCGGGACACAAACTGCCCATCAAATGCAAATTTGTCAAGAAAGAGGTCGAATCTCTCGAAAATGCGGCAGAAGGCGGTGAAGTCTGATGAAGGGCAACGAATTTCATAATATGACAGACGAAGAACTCGACAAGAAGCTAAAGGATCTGAAGAGCGAGTTGTTCAATCTCCGTTTCCGTCATGCGTCCGGACAGCTTGAGAATCCCGTTTCTATCAGAACGTGCAAGCGGGACATAGCGAGAGTGAATACGGAGATCCGTGCGCGGGAGCTGAAGGCATAAGGTGACGATAATGGAAAGAAATCTGAGAAAAGAAAGAGTCGGAATTGTTGTTTCCGACAAGATGGATAAAACGGTCATTGTCGCGGTGACGGACAAGAGCACGCATCCCGTCTATAAAAAGACGATTACGAAGACCAGGCGGTTTAAGGCGCACGACGAGGAGAATGAATGCGGCGTGGGCGACAAGGTGCGGATCGTCGAGACGAGGAAGCTCAGCAAGGATAAGAACTGGAGAGTCGCCGAGATCGTTGAAAAGGCCAAGTAAGGAATAAGGAGAAAGAGCTATGATACAACCTCAAACAAGGCTGAAAGCGGCGGACAACTCGGGGGCAAAGGAGCTCATGTGTATCCGTGTTCTGGGCGGCTCCTTCCGCAGATGCGGCAACATTGGGGACGTCATTGTGGCGTCTGTGAAAACGGCGACCCCGGGCGGCGCGGTCAAGAAAGGCGACGTTGTCAAGGCGGTCATCGTGAGAAGCGCGAAAGGCATCCGCCGTCCGGACGGGACGTATATCCGTTTCGACGACAATGCAGCAGTCATTATTGACAGCCAGAAGCAACCGAAAGGGACCCGTATTTTCGGGCCCATCGCAAGAGAGCTGAGAGAGAAGGACTACATGAGAATCATCTCTCTGGCGCCCGAAGTACTCTGAGGAGGTCCGCAGATGAACATTAAAGTAAACGATAACGTGCTCGTTCTGACGGGCAAGTACAAAGGGAAGCAGGGAAAAGTCCTCGCAACCTATCCCAAGACGGGACGGGTGATCGTCGAGGGCGTGAACATCGTCCACAAGCATGAGAAGGCAAGGAAGGCGAACGAGACGAGCAAGATCGTGACGGAAGAGAGCCCGATCGATGTCTCCAACGTGGAAGTTGTCTGCGAAAAATGCGGGAAGGCGACGAGAGTCGGTCATACCGAAGTGGACGGAAAGAGCGTGCGCGTATGCAAGAAATGCGGTGCGGTTCTCGACAAGGCGTATGTCAAAAAGGCCAAAGCGAAAGACGCTGCGGCGGAAAAGACGGAAGCGCCCAAGAAGAGAACGAGAAAGCGCAGTGCGAAGAATGCCGAAGAGGGACAGACTTCCGCCGAGAGCACGTCCGCTGTCACGGGCGAAGAATAAGGCCGGCGGATAAGGAGTTATTATGGCAGAAAAGAAGAGCGCCGACGCGGCAAAGAAACCCGCGGCAAAGGCAAAACAGCAGCAGGCTTCCGCGAAGCCGGAAGTGCGCGAGCCGAGCAGAGTGAAGGTGCGTTACGACACGGAGATCGTACCTTACCTCATGAAAAAATTCGGCTATAAGTCGGTCATGCAGGTTCCTCGCCTCGAAAAGATCGTGATCAACACGGGTTTGGGCGACATCAAGGAAAATCAGAAGTCCATGCAGATCATCGAAAACGAATTGAAGCAGATCTCGGGACAGAAGCCTGTTTACTGCAAGGCGACGAAATCCGTTGCAAACTTTAAAGTCAGAGAGGGAATGAACATCGGTTTGAAAGTCACTCTCCGCGGCAGAAGAATGTATGACTTTTACGACAAACTCGTATCCATCGCTCTTCCCCGAGTCCGCGACTTCCGCGGGGTCTCCGCCAAAGCGTTCGACGGCAGAGGCAACTACGCAGTCGGTCTCAAGGAGCAGCTGATCTTCCCGGAAATCACCTATGATCAGGTGGAGAAAATCAGAGGCATGGATGTCTGCATCGTGACGACGGCACAGACAGACGAGGAAGCGAGAGAACTTCTGAAAGCGCTCGGAATGCCCTTCAGAAAGTGAGGAGAATGACATGGCAAAAAAGTCGATGATAAATAAGCAGCAAAAGACGCCTAAGTTTTCCACGCGAGCATATACCCGTTGCTCGATCTGCGGAAGACCGCATGCGGTTCTGAGAAAATACGGAATTTGCCGTATCTGTTTCAGAAATCTTGCGTATAAAGGACAGATCCCCGGCGTAAAGAAGTCGAGCTGGTAAGGAGGTGGCAGAGATGACGGATCCCATTGCAGATATGCTTACAAGAATCAGGAATGCGCTCACTGTCAAAAAGGAGACGGTCGAAATTCCTTCTTCCAAGATGAAACAGGAGATTGCCCGCATCATGCTCGAAGAAGGGTATGTAAAGGACGTCAAACTGGTAGAAGACGAGTATAACGGGAAGATTCTCATTACGCTCAAGTATACGGAAGACAATCGCTCGGTGATCGGCGGACTGAAACGGGTCAGCAAGCCGGGACTGAGAACTTACAGCGGCGCACAGGAGATGCCCAAGGTCCTGGGCGGTTACGGCATTGCGATCGTATCCACCAACCGGGGTATTATGACGGATAAGCAGGCGAAGCGCGAAAATGTCGGCGGCGAAGTGCTCTGCTATGTCTATTGAGGAGGGGAGTTATGTCGAGAATCGGTAAAATGAGTATCGCGATCCCCGCGGGTGTCGAAATTAAATTTGAAAATTCCGTGGTCACGGTGAAAGGCGCTAAAGGCACGCTCAGCCGTGCGGTCACGGGAGCGATTGAGGTCAAGGCGGAAAACGGACAGATCAGCGTTCTCGCACTTGACGAGGAAGCGGAAACAGGTGCTCTGCACGGACTCTATCGCGCTTTGATCGCGGATATGGTCAAGGGCGTTTCGGAAGGTTTCGTAAAGGGGCTCGAAGTGCGCGGCGTCGGCTGGAAAGTGGCAAAGCAGGGCAATAAACTTGTTCTGAACGTCGGATTCTCTCATCCTATCGAGTTTGTCGAACCGGAAGGGATCAAGCTGGAGTGCCCTACGCAGACCGAGATTACCGTGAGCGGGATTGACAAGGCGCTCGTCGGACAGGTCGCGGCAGATCTGAGAGCGATTCGCAAGCCGGAACCTTATCACGGATACGGAATTCGCTATAAGGGCGAAAACGTGGAGCATAAGGAAGGCAAGACTTCGGGCAAGGGTAAGAAGTAAAGGAGCGTAAATCATGATAACGAAAATTGATAAAAATTCGGTCAGACAGCGCCGTCATGCCCGCGTCCGCAAACATGTATCCGGGACTGCAGCAACGCCTCGTCTGAGCGTTTACAGAAGTCTCAATCATATCTACGCGCAGGTGATCGACGACGAAAAAGGAGTAACGATTGTCTCCGCTTCCACACTGGAGAAAGGCGTTCGCGAGCAGATTTCCGGCAAGACCAAGACGGAGGCTGCGAAACTGGTCGGCAAAGCGATCGGCGAGCGTGCAAAAGAGAAAGGGATCGAGGCGGTTGTGTTCGACAGAGGCGGTTATCTCTATACGGGGCGTGTGAAGGCGGTTGCCGACGGCGCTCGGGATGCCGGACTGAAATTCTGACGAGAGGAGAGAGATCATGGCAAGAGAAAACAGACCTCAAAGAAAACAGGATCAGGACGACGGATTTATCAAAAAGCTGATCGGGATCAACCGTGTCAGCAAGACGGTGAAAGGCGGCAGAAATATGCGCTTTGCGGCACTTGTCGTAGTCGGCGACGGAAACGGCAAGGTCGGTTACGGTCAGGGAAAGGCAAAGGAAGTTCCCGAGGCGATCGAAAAGGCAACACAGGCAGCGAAAAAGAACCTGATCAGCGTACCGGTTGTCGAGACGAGCATTCCCCATGAAGTGATCGGGAAGTTCGGGAAAGGCGCCGTGCTGATGATGCCTGCCGAATACGGTACCGGCGTAATTGCGGGCGGTCCCGTTCGTGCGGTGATGGAAGCCGCGGGGATCAAAAACATCAGAACGAAATCGCACGGTACGCAGAATCCCGTCAACTGCATCAAGGCGACGATCGAAGGACTTTCGCGTCTCAAGACGGCGGAAGAGATCGCGGCGCTTCGCGGCAAGACCGTGGAAGAAGTCGTCGGCTGAGGAGGACGCAATGATTAAAGTGACGTTAATTAAGAGCACGATCGGAGAAGTGGCGTCGGTGAAGGCGACTGTTGCTTCGCTCGGGCTGAAAAAGATCCGTTCCGAACGGACGTTTGAAGAATCCCCCGCGGTATGGGGGCAGATCAAAAAAGTGGCACATCTCGTCAAGGTCGAGAACGTTTAAGGAGGCTGGAATGAGAATTGATACGTTATCTCCCGCAGAGGGAGCAAGAACCTCGGAAAAGCGTTTGGGACGGGGCATCGGGTCCGGACTCGGCAAGACAAGCGGAAAGGGCCATAAAGGTCAGTGGGCGCGTTCCGGCGGCGGCGTCAGACCCGGTTTCGAAGGCGGTCAGATGCCGATTGCGAGACGGGTGCCCAAACGCGGGTTCCGTAATGCGTTCCGCAAGGAATATGTGATCGTCAATCTTTCCGAACTTGCCGATCTTCCCGCAGGGACGGTCGTCGATTACGGATTTGTCATGGAAAACGGGCTTGCAAAAGCGGTCAAGAACAATTCCGGGCTGAAAGTACTCGGAAACGGCGAGATTGCGGTCGCCCTTACGGTAAAGGCTGTAAAGTTTTCCGAAAGTGCAAAAGCTGCGATCGAAAAGGCAGGCGGTACGGCGGAAGTCGTCGGCTGAGCCCTCCGAAAGGACGATGCGCAGGCGCGTCCTTTCGTGCAAAACAGGAGTAAACTATGTTTGAAACGTTGAAAAATGCCTTCCGCAGTCCGGAGATCAGGAAAAAGCTGCTCATTACTTTGCTGCTTCTTCTTGTTTTTCGCGCGGGATGTTACATCCCCGTGCCCGGACTTGCGCGGAATTTGATGGAGCAGGCGGTTAACGAGAACGACTTTCTGAGTCTGATGAGCGGGATCACGGGCGGTGCGCTCGAATCCGGGACGCTGTTTGCACTCGGAATCGGTCCCTATATCAACGCTTCCATTATCGTTCAGCTTTTGACCGTGGGAATCCGCAGATTGGAAAGTTGGTCGAAAGAGGGCGAAGAAGGGAAAAGAAAGCTGACCAATCTGACCCGGATCATTACCATCGTTCTGGCAATTATTCAGGCAATCGGTATTATTGTCAATTTTGCCGGCGGATTTGGGGATATGTCTTCGAGTACCGACATCAAGTGGGATCTGTTTTTCAATACCCAGTGGCTTGCGGTCCTCTATATGACCGTGATTTACACGGCAGGGGCGATGCTTGTCATGTGGCTGGGAGAGCGGATCACCGATTACGGGATCGGAAACGGTATTTCGATGATCATCTTCATCGGTATCATCTCGACTGCGGGGATGTCCATTCTCGGGAAGCTTACGAGCATTACGGCGGACGACGTCGGTCCGTTGTTCGAAGTGATCGGATTCCTGGTTCTCAGCGTAGTTATTTTCTTTGCGATTGTCTACGTCGATCTTGCCGAGCGCAAGATCCCCGTACAGTACGCAAAGCAGGTCCGCGGAACAAAGATGTACGGCGGACAGTCTTCCGTGATTCCGATGAAGATAGCAGGCGGCGGCGTCATGCCCCTCATCTTTGCGTTTGCGATCATTTCCTTCCCCGCGATGATTATGAGCTTGGTTCCCGCATGGTCGGATGAGCTTGAGTGGTGGAACAGCGTGTTTGGATCGGGGACTTGGCTTTATGTCTTGGTTTTGTGCGTGTTGATCTTTGTATTCTCCTTCTTCTATGCAACGATTCAGTTCAATCCGGAAGACGTGAGCAAATCGATCCAGCAGAACGGCGGATTTATTCAGGGAATCCGGCCCGGAAAGCCGACCGCGCAGTATCTCAAGCGGATCAACAACCGTATCACGCTTTTCGGAGCGATCTTTCTGACACTCGTCGCATTCATCCCGTCGCTGGTGTTTAGTTTTGTGACGGTAGACCTTATCAACGTGTTCTCTACGACCGGAATTCTGATCATTGTTTCGGTTGCACTGGAGTTTGACAAACAGTTGCAGTCGCAGATCATGATGAAGAACTACAAGGGATTTTTGAAATAAGCCGAAGGAGGGACGAACATGAATCTGATTTTACTCGGCGCCCCCGGTGCGGGAAAAGGGACGCAGGCAACGAAGATTTCCGATCGCTACGGGCTCGTTCATATTTCCACGGGAGACATCTTCCGCACGAATATTAAGAACGGGACGCCGATCGGCAAACTTGCGAAGTCCTACATCGACCGGGGGGAACTGGTTCCCGACGAGGTGACGGTGGAGATCGTGAAAGATCGCCTCACGTGGGACGATTGCAAGAACGGCTACCTGCTCGACGGATTTCCCCGCAATCTTTTTCAGGCGGAAGAGCTGGACAAATTTGCAAAAATCGACGGCGTTGTCAACATCAACATCGACTTTGCTCTTTTGATGGATCGTCTGTGCGGCAGAAGAGTGTGCAAGGAATGCGGCGAAAGCTATCATGTTTCCACGCTCGGCGGTGCGACGACCTGTTCGCGCTGCGGCGGAGAGCTGTATCAGAGAAAGGATGACAATCCGGAAACGGTCTCCAGCCGTCTTAATGTATACAACGAACAGACGGCGCCTCTGATCGATTATTACACCAAAAAAGGGATTATCCTGAATTTTACGGGAACGGAAGCGCCTGCCGAAGTGCTCTTCGAACAGGTGAAAGCGGTTCTCGACGGGATGGTCCGCTGAATATGATCTGTGTCAAGAGCGAGGAAGAGATTGCCTTGCTGCGCGCGCCAAACGCTATCGTCCGCGATTGTCTCAAATTTGTGGGCGAACGGATTCGGGCAGGCATGACAACCAAAGACGTGGATACGCTCGTGCATGATTTCATCACGGCGAGCGGAGCTGTGCCATCTTGTCTCGGTTATTGCGGATATCCCGCTTCGGCTTGCGTTTCGGTCAATGAGGAAGTCGTGCACGGAATTCCGGGAGATCGGGTGCTGGCAGAAGGAGACATTGTTTCAGTCGATCTCTGCGCATATCGGAACGGCTTTCACGGGGATGCGGCACGTACGTTTTGTATCGGAAAGGTGTCCGAAGAAAAACAAAGGCTTGTTCGCGTGACGGAGGAATGTTTTTTCCGCGCGATCGAAGGGCTGAAAGCGGGAACGCCGCTGTTTGATATCGGATATAAAGTACAGCAGTATGCGGAATCGAACGGATTTTCGGTCATTCGTTCCTATACGGGGCACGGGATCGGAAGAGAAATGCACGAGGATCCCTCCGTACCGAATTTCGGAAGAAAAGGGACGGGCGTCCGCTTACAGGCAGGAACGGTCTTGTGTATCGAGCCGATGATCGCAGCGGGAAGCTGGCGGGTTCGGGTACTTGACGACGGATGGACCGCCGTCACAGTCGACGGAAGACCCGCGGCACATTATGAAAATGCAGTCGTCATCCGAGAAGACGGCGTGGAAATCCTGACGCTCTGAGCGCAGAGAATTATTATCGGAGGAGATCATGTCCAAAGACGACGTTATCGAAGCGGAAGGCAAGGTGATCGAAGCGCTTCCGAACGCAACGTTCAAAGTCAAACTTTCCAACGGCCATGTTATAACGGCATATATTTCCGGAAAGCTGAGAATGAATTATATCCGCATCATCGAAGGGGATTCTGTAAAACTTGAAATGAGTCCTTACGATTTGACAAAGGGCAGGATTACCTGGCGGAGCAAATCCTGACGGTGTATAACGAGCGGCACGGTAAATCCGCATCTTTCGGGGCGGTACGTGAAGAAGAAAGGAGAACAAAATGAAAGTCAGACCTTCTGTAAAGCCTATGTGCGATAAATGCAAGGTGATCAAGAGAAACGGAAAAGTAATGGTAATTTGTTCAAAAAACAAGAGCCATAAGCAGAGACAGGGCTGAAAAACGCTTGACAGAAAGGCTGCAGATATGCTATCATATAAAATAGCGATTTGCAGGGCAAAGTGTGCATGAATATGTAATACGGCTGAGTTTCCGCACGAAACCGTGCGGAAAATCGGCTTGCTTTGCGCTTAAAATTGAAAACAAAGGGAGTTTCGGCGGAGATATTTTCCACTGTTTCCGTTGTCGCTCCGTGAATATAGAAAAATATCATCGAAAAAAGTCGGAGGTTAGAAAGTCAATGGCACGTATTGCCGGTGTGGATTTGCCCAGAGAAAAACGGGTAGAAATCGGACTCACCTACATTTACGGGATCGGTCTTTCCACGTCCAAAAAGATCCTCGCGGAGACGGGGATCAATCCCGATACCCGGGTGAAGGATTTGGACGAGGGTGACGTATCCAAACTGAGAGAATATATCGACCATCACTATATGGTGGAAGGAGAACTTCGGGGCGCCGTCAGTCTCAATATCAAGCGGCTGATGGACATCGGCTGCTACCGCGGCGTTCGTCACAGAAAGGGTCTTCCCGTTCGCGGACAGAGCACCAAGAGGAACGCGAGAACGCGCAAGGGACCCCGCCGTACGGTGGCGAACAAGAAGAAGTAAGGAGAGCGTAAAATGGCTGATAAAAAGAAAACGGTTGTCTCGCGCAAGCGCAGAGAGCTGAAAAAAGTGGACAGAGGGCAGGTGCATATCCAGTCCACGTTCAACAATACTTTGGTTACGATTACGGATATGGGCGGGAATGCGATCTCCTGGTCAAGCGCAGGGTCTTTGGGTTTCCGCGGTTCGAGAAAAGGTACGCCCTTTGCTGCGCAGATGGCGACGGAAACGGCTGCCAAGGCGGCAAAAGAACACGGACTGCGCTATGTCGAAGTCTATGTGAAGGGTCCCGGTGCGGGCAGAGAATCTGCAATCCGCGCGCTTGCGAACTGCGATTTGATCGTGACTTTGATTTCCGACGTTTCGCCGATTCCTCATAACGGATGCAGGCCGCCCAAACGCAGAAGAGTTTAATTCAGGAGAGACGGAAAATGGCAATCAACAAGTATCATAAATTGAAAAGATGCAGGTTTTTGGAGCTCGACCCGGCTTCTATCGGTTGCGGAAAGAAATCCGTAAGGACCTCGGGCAGAAAGAGCAGAAAAGTAAGTGAATACGGGATCCAGCTCCGTGAAAAACAGAGAGCAAAATTCATTTACTGCGTCAGCGAGAAACAGTTCCGCCACTACTATGAAGTAGCGGACAGAATGAAGGGCATCACGGGTGAGAACATGCTTTCGCTTCTCGAGCGCAGGCTGGATAACGTCGTGTTCAGAATGGGGATCGCGTCGACGCGTCTTCAGGCGCGGCAGCTCGTCTCTCATGCGCAGTTTGCGGTCAACGGTCAGAAGGTGAACATTCCCTCCTATATCGTAAAGGCCGGTGACGTAATTTCCGTGAGAGAAAACAAAAAGGACAACAAATATTTCGAACAGATTAAAGCAATGAAGGTAGTAAATATGCCCAAGTGGCTGGAATTCAGTCCGGAAGCGTTGGAAGGCAAAGTGCTTGCGATTCCGACGCGCGAGGAGATCGATACCCAGCTTGAAGAGCATATGATTGTCGAGTTGTACTCCAAGTAATGACCGGAAGGAAGGTAACTTTATGATCGAAATGGATATGCCCAAAATCGAAGTTATGGAGAACGAGGAAAAATCTTACGCGAAGATCGTCGTCGAGCCGCTCGAGAAGGGTTTCGGTCTTACGATAGGCAACTGCCTGAGAAGGATTTTGCTCTCTGCATTGCCCGGTGCCGCGGCGCAGGGAATCCGTTTTTTGGACGGAAGCATCAAGCATGAGTTCTCGGCTGTTTCCGGGGTCAAGGAGGATGTGACTGAGATCATCCTGAATCTGAAACTGCTTGCAATCAAGACCAAGATTACCGAAAGGGATTATACCAAAACGCTGCGTCTGTGCAAAGAAGGCCCTGCCGTCATCACGGCTGCGGATATTGCCCAGGACGCGGAAGTTGAGATCGTCAACTCCGATCAGTACATCTGCACGGTAGATGCCGGCGGAAAGATCGATATGGAGATCACGATCGGAAGAGGAAGAGGGTATAAATCGGCGAAGGAAAACAAGCAATCGATCATCGATTATATTCCCATCGATTCGATCTATACACCCGTTCAGAAGGTCAATTACAACGTTGAGCCGGCGCGTGTGGGTCAGAACATCGATTATGACAGGCTGACGCTCGAAGTGTGGACAAACGGTACTTTTTCGGGAAGGGAGATCGTATCGCTTGCCGCAAAAATCATGCAGGATCATATCAGTTTGTTTGTCAATCTTTCCGATACGATCAAGGATATGGATATTCTTGTCAAGACGGACGACGACAAACAGCAACAGATTCTCTCCATGAAAATCGAGGATATGGACTTTTCCGTCCGTTCTTACAATTGCCTGAAGAGGGCGAACATTCATACCGTGGAAGACCTGATCAGCAAGTCGGAGGACGAGATGCTCAAGGTGAGAAATCTCGGCAAGAAGTCTCTCGACGAAGTGATTCAGAAACTCGAATCGTTCGGTCTTTCGCTGGAAAAAAAGGAGGATTAAAATTATGCCGGGTAAATTGGGCAAAACTACAAAGCAGAGGATCGCTCTCTTGCGAGGGCAGGCGTCTCAGCTGCTTTGGTACGGAAAGATTACAACGACGGCTGCCCGTGCAAAGGAACTTCAGTCCTATGTGGAGAAGATCATCACGAAGGCCATCAACAGCTACGACGACGTTGTGGAATTTGACGTTATCGCAAAGGATAAAAAGGGCAAGGAGATCAAGACAAGCTCGGTCAAAGACGGTCCGAAGAAGCTGGCTGCGCGTCGTGCCATTATGGCGAAGACGTATGATCTGCAGGAGATCAAGCAGTTCAACGAGAGCAAAAAGGACTATAAGAAGCGCACCGAAAAGATCCAGCATCCCCTGATCGAAAAGATCTTCGACGAGATTGCGCCCAAATATGCACAACGGAAAGAAGAGTTGGGGCAGGGCGGCGGATATACGCGCATTTATCTGCTCGGCGAACGCCGCGGCGACGCAGCGGAGACAGCGATCATCGAATTGGTCTGAGCAGAAACGAAAGAATCAAGCGCCCGGAAAGTGAATTTCCGGGGCGCTTTTTTTTGTAAAAAAGGGAAAAAGTTCCCTTTTTTACAAAAAAATTTTCTCAAACCCCTATCTTTTTTCCTGAAAATATGCTATGCTAAAGAACAGTGTTTTCTGGAATCGCTCGGGGGAAGAAAACGGAAAGAGTATGGACAAGAAGAAATTTTCTGCGCTGAAAGACCAGCTGAATCCTCACAAAGATCCGGATAAAGCATGGTATCTCGATCTTCTTGACGAAGGGAAACAATTTGTCTATGAACAGGAACATATCCGCGCGGTCTTGCTCATGCTGCGCGTGTTGTACGTTTCTCCTTATCAGCGACGGATCGCGCAAATTCGGGAGGAGATCGGGCAGATCCGCGATCGGCAGGAATATTCGGCGGGAGATTACCGCGCTTTGCTTGAAAAACAGGCGGAACTGGAACAGCTCGGCAATCAGCTCGATCGCTACAAATGTTTTTTCGCAGAACCTTATTTTGCACGCATCGACGTCGTGGACGATGCGGAGGGGTACAACAGCTATTATATCGGAAAAAAAGGCGACGTAAATTTGGAAATCGTGGATTGGCGCGCTCCGCTTGCTGTGCGCTATTATCAGAAGACGCGTGTCTCCTTTCGGATCAATGAATATGAATATCGCACTATTCTCCGACGTGCGCTTTCGGTAAAAAACGGAAAACTGCTCGACTTCCGCAATGAGTATCTCTCGGTCAGAGAGTATCTTGCGCCTGAAGAGATTGCGGGAAGGGACGAAGAGATCCTCTTCGATCCCTATCTGCGCAGTATCATCAAGAGCCGCAAGGACGATGTCTCTGTGCGGGATATCATAGAGACGATTCAGGAACAGCAGTTTGAGATCATCAATTTGCCCGAACGGGAAAATTTTGTTTTGCAGGGCTGTGCGGGGAGCGGCAAGACGATGATCATGCTTCATCGCCTGAGCTACCTTATGTATAATAACGAAAGCATCCGTCCGCACGACGTACTGGTGATTACGCCTTCCGATTCCTTCAACGCATTTATCGACGAGTTGTCGCAGGTGCTGGAATTGCAAAAGGTCAAGACGATCACGCTGCGGGATTATTTTTTCCAGGTGCTCGGTGCCGACGGGATCGATCTCGCTTCGAAATGCACCGACGAGCGGGAGCCGGAAGAATACCTTTCTCTGCTCTATTCTCCGCGGTTTGTGCAGGAGGCGGAAAGAAAAGTCGGAAAGCTTTACGGCGAGATTTCCGGGCTGTTTGTCGGAGACGAATGCCGGGAAGTTGCGGAACGCTTGCTGCTTGATTTTCGTCGGCGGCAGGAGCTGTTTCTTCGGATCAAAAACGCCTCCGTCCGCGTGCGGCGCTGCTTGTTGGGCGAAATGAAGGAACGAGCGGAAGGGGGGGTGTATTTTACCAAGCCGCTGCGCGGGTTGATGGGTGCGTTTGTGCAGGCGGAGGATTTTTTGACTTATGTTCTGCGGGAAGACGTCCGCTCACCCGACTATTTTTTCCGTCAGTTTGCGGCATTTTACCGCAGTGCGCAATTCATCGCCGCTCGCTCGGAAGAGGTATTCCGCCAGGCAGAAGAGGATCTCGGTGTGCTCAAAGGGATGGTGGAGCGAGAGATTACGGATCTGAAACGGTATCGACGGAAACAGGGCGAGGAATTCGTCTATACCTATCCGGAACGCATTGCGCGGCGGAAAGAGCTTTTGGCAGAAACGGAAAAGGCGGGGGAAACGATTGCATCCATGGCAGAAGGCGTGGATCTGTTCCGCGAATTTTTTTCAGTGCTGCATCTTACGGGAAGCTGTACAGAGCTCGGAAAATGTCAGAATGCTGCAGACATTGCCCGCTGGCTTTATCGCAATATCGTAAAACCGATCAAACGCAGGTATGGACTGAAAGGGGTATATGCTTCGGACGGGTTTGTCCTTTGCTATCTGCTTGCGGCAACCGGCAGACAGCTTACGCCCCGATTCGGATTGGTGTTCGTTGACGAGGGACAGGATCTTTCGATGCAGGAATATGAATTGCTCCGTAAAATCAATTCCGACGCAGCGTTCAACGTATTCGGCGATCTCAAACAAAACATCACTTCGTGGAGAGGGGTGCGAGATTGGGATGCGTCGTTCGGAAACATCTATCGGTTTGATCGGAACTATCGGAATACGAATGAGATCGTCGATTACGTATCGCAGATTTCCGGTGTCCGCATGAATGCCATCGGTCTGCACGGGGAAGAAGTGCGCCGCGTTTCGCTGCGTCGCCTGAATTCGTTTTTCAAGGAAAAAAGGGGATTGAAAGCCGTAATTGCGCGGGAAGAATTCCTTCCGCTCTTTGAAAAGCGGGGTTATCAGCGGTTGACAAAGGGAGGACGGCTTTCCAAAACGAAGATCAATGTGATGAGCGTCTTTGAGAGCAAGGGCCTGGAGTTTTCTTCCGTCGCCGTCTATGAGAAGGGGATGTCCGACAACGAGCGCTATATTGCCTGCACCCGCGCGCTTCGTGAGCTTGCACTCGTAGATGCGGAGGAGAAGAGCGGATGACCGTCCGGCAGTGTTTCGGCAGCTGCGGATGGATGCCGTTCGACGAAAATCAAGAAAGCGGAAGGCGTGACCGTGTGCGTTTCGGATATTTGGAAAGACAGTGAGGCAATTTCAGAAAAATACGGCAACAAGCGATTGAAGGTTGAACGGAGTTCATCAAGTTATGCGATAAAAAAGCTTCAAAACTGCACGAAGGATGAATTTAGAGCTTTGGCAGGGGAGACACGATTATTCCGATAACTTAAAATTGTATTAAAACAGGGGATGAATTGTCAAACTAAGTGCAACAGTTGAAAAAATTTAGTTCGAATAAATCTTGCGGAGTATAGTAGTGCAAAACTTTTTTGGGCCTGGCGTTGATTAACGCCAGGTTCTTTTTTAATGTTGCGG
>CALVZL010000010.1 GCA_944372525.1 uncultured Clostridia bacterium | reverse complement strand
GGAAGCGCGGCTCGCACGGAAGTCACAGTCCTTTTCTTCCCGCAAACTATGGTTGCGCCCGCCCGATTCAGCGCTTCGACATGCGCTCGGTTGCGCGTAACGAGAAGCGGATCTTCTCCGGCTTGCGTGAGCAAAACGCCCAGGGAAGTCCCCATCGCCCCCGCCCCGTAGATGCAGATCTTCACAGCCGAATCCCGACGGCAGAGGCGATCGCTTCCGCCGTCCCCTCCACGGTCTGCCCGTCGCAGTCAACGGTATAATGCGCATAATGCTCATAGAGCGGCACGCGTTCGAAATACAGTTCGCGAAGCGTGCGGATCCCGCCGCGCATGACGACGCCGCGGCGAACAAAGTTTCCGATCCTCCGCTCCACCTCTTCGGCGCTCAGCCGAAGATATACGATCTTCCCGAGCGTTTTGAGATGTTCCATCGCGCGCACGCCGTAGATCACGCTTCCTCCCGTCGCGATCACGCAGCGATCCGCATACAATCCCGCATTGACCCGTTCTTCGACCTCAATAAATCCTTCTGTTCCCTTTTTCTCGATAATTTCGGATAACAACGCATGTTCCTGTCCCTGAATGAGCAGATCGCAATCGATGAACCCGTACCCGATCTTTTTCGCAAGCAGGACGCCCGCCGTACTTTTTCCGGAAGAAGGCATCCCGATGAGGATCAAATTTTCCATATCCTGTATTATACGGCATCCGACATAAAATGTCAATGCCAATCGAAAGGAATGGAAGCAAATTATTTTCTGCCTTTTTTTGTTTCCGTCTTGACACCGTTCAAACGGTCTGTTATAATAAAAAAAAACGAGAGGAGGCCTTAGTGCTATTATGAAAAAAAAGTTGAAATTGACATTTTCCTGTCTTGCGATCTCCATGGCAATGCTGTTTGTTCTCTGCGCATGCGGAAACAGTTTCGGAAAAATCAAAGCAGCTTATGAGGATGCAGGCTACACGCAAAGCGAATTGACCGAAAACCTGCAAAAAGACCTCATGGCAGCGCTGAACGCCGAGTCGGAAGAGGAAGTTGAACAAGTCTGCAAGATCCATGTTTTTGCGAAAGGTTTGCTCACCTACGCCGTGATCCTCGAATTCAGTTCCACGAAAGAGATGGAAGAACAGATTCAAAACAGCGCCACCCTGAAGGGCATGATTTCGGATATCCAGAACTCCGATCTTGTCAATAAAAACTGCCTGCTCTTCTTCTATACTCCGCTCACAGACGGCTTGGAGATATTCAAAGGAACAAAATAACACGGAAAATCCTTCCTCGCAAGGGAGGATTTTTTTTGCAATTTTTCAAAACCCCCGCAAAAAAACTTGTCTTTTTTTTCCGCCTGTGGTATACTGATATCCGTATCATGCAAAAAAGAGGAAAAACCGACCCATGAATTATCTGAGCGTACTGTTTAATCTGCTTCGTCCCGCAAGCTCTGCCGCGGCATACACTACCTATCGCATTGTCAGCGCGGTCTTCATCGTTCTCATGTTTGTCGCCGCGATCGCAGCAATCATTCTTGTCATGCTTCAACCCGGCAACTCCCAGGGAATCGATGCACTCGGCGG
The DNA here is from genome assembly GCA_944372525.1 of uncultured Clostridia bacterium. Taxonomy (GTDB): domain Bacteria; phylum Bacillota; class Clostridia; order Christensenellales; family Borkfalkiaceae; genus Gallimonas. The sequence goes on along the minus strand of CALVZL010000010.1, from coordinate 6,029 downwards.
AACGAGCGAAACCTTTTTCGGAAAAAACAAGGGGAAATCCACCGAATCCATTCTCAAAAGATGGACCGCGATCTGTCTCATCGTCCTTGCGGTATTTGCGGTGATCTTCTTCATCCTGCAGATCGATGCCATCTGGACTGCATAATCGCTTTTGAAACAGAGACGGGCGGCTGAAAGAGCTGCCCTTTCTTTATACTTTTCGGGAAACCGAACGGACGGGACGGACTGTTCCGCCAAGGAGAAATTTTGGACGCAAAACAATCGCTGCTCGAAAAAATCAAAGACGGCTCTTTTGCCCTTTGCACGGACGAACAGATCGCCCGCAAACTCAAGCTCGGAAAACGGGAGCGGTTTGCCCTCCGCGACATGTTGCAATCACTTTGCCGCGAGGGCGTGTTGCTTTGCGATTCCAAAAACCGTTTCGGGACCGCCGAACAATTCGGCGCGATCCGCGGAACCTTTTCGGGCAACGAGCGGGGTTTCGGCTTTGTCATGCCGGATTCTCCCGGACTTGACGACCTCTTTATCCCCCGTTCCGCCACGAAAGGCGCACTGCACCGGGACACCGTCCTCGCTATTTCCGTAAAAGGACGTTCCGACGACGAGGGCGAGATTCTCGCCGTCGAAAAACGCGGATACGAAGAGATCGTCGGCGTCTATCGGAAAGAAAAACGGGCGGGCTTTCTGCATCCGGACGAACGGAAATATTCGGAAGAAATCTTTATTCCCGAAGGCAAGGAAAACAATTGCCCTGACGGAGCAAAGGCAGTTGCCAAACTTCTCTTTTTCCCCTCAGGAAGCTGTCCCGTCGGCGAAATTTCGGAAGTCCTCGGCGCAAAGGGCGATTTTCTCACCGAAGAACTTGCCTTGATCCGTGCACACGGTTTACGGGAAGAATTTTCAGAATCAGTCCTTTCCGAAGCCGACAGGCAAGCGGCGCGGGCCATTTCCCCCGCCGACCTGTCGGGACGCGTCGATTTGCGCAACGAATTGATCGTCACCATCGACGGGGAAGATACCCGCGACATCGACGATGCGATTTCCGTCCGCAGAGAAAACGAGCGTTTTTCTCTCGGCGTACACATTGCGGACGTATCGCATTACGTCCGGCTCGGCGGCGTACTGGACCAAGAAGCGTTTCGGCGCGGCACAAGCGTCTATTTTCCCGACCGCGTTCTCCCTATGCTTCCGCCCGCGCTCTCCAACGGCATCTGCTCGCTCAACGAGGGCGAAGATCGGCTCACCCTCTCCTGTTTCATGACGATCGACCGTACGGGAAAGGTGCTCGAAAAGCGCATTGCGCCCTCTGTGATCCGTTCCCGACATCGCATGACCTACTCTGCCGTAACACAAATCTGCGAAGGGATCCCCGCGGCGCGCGCCGCCTATCCGGATCTGATCGAAATGCTCGACGCCGCGGCGGAGCTCACGCAGATTCTGAAGAAGGCACGGCTCGCGCGCGGCGGCGTCGCGCTGGACGTGCGCGAAGCGAAAATCCTGTATTCGGAGGGAAAAATCTCCGTTCCCGACGCTCCCCGGAGCCTCTCGCATGAAATGATCGAACAATTCATGGTGCTCGCCAACGAGAGCGTCGCTACGATCATGACACAAAAAAAAGCGCCCTTTGTCTATCGCGTCCACGAAGCTCCTTCCCGTGAAAAAGCCTCCGATTTTGCATCCTTCCTGCGGGACGCCGGGATCCGCGTCCCCTTCGATCCGGAAAAGGTTTCCCCTGCGGATTATCGGGATCTGCTTACTTCTCTGCAGGACTCTCCGCTGTATTCTTTGGTCAACCGGGTCATGCTGCGCTCGATGATGAAGGCAAAATATGCTCCGGAAAACGTGGGGCATTTCGGGCTCGCTTCCGATTGCTACTGTCACTTTACTTCCCCGATCCGCCGCTATCCCGATCTGTGCATCCACCGAATCGTAAAAGACAGCCTCAACGATCCGCAGAGCGTACGGAGCAAATATCAGAAAATCACGGAGGAAGCCTCCCTGCAATCTTCCCTCTGCGAGAAAAACGCCGCGGACGCCGAACGGGAAGTAGATGCGCTCTACATCGTCGCCTATATGCAGGAACACTTGGGCGAAGAATACGAAGCGACCGTCTCCGGCGTCACATCCTTCGGGTTGTTTGCCGAGCTTGACAATACGATTGAGGGGTTTCTGCCCCTTGAAACGCTTCCCGACGACTATTACGATTTTATTGAAAAGAAATTTCTGCTTAAAGGGACCGCGCACACCTTCCGCCTCGGCGAACGCATTCGTATCAAAGTTGCCGCCGTCGACTGGGGCGCGCGCCGAACGCATTTTTTGTTCCTCGAAAAAATCTGAACGGAGGACTTCCGGATGACGAAGACCATTGCCGTCAATAAATCGGCTTCCTATGAATATTTTATCGAAGAAAAATATGAAACGGGCATCGTGCTGGAAGGAAGCGAAGTCAAATCGCTCCGCCAGGGGAAGGTATCGCTCGGTGAAAGTTTCTGCGAACTGCGCGGCGGAGAAATCTATCTCAAAAATATGCACATCGCCCTCTACGACAAAAGCGGCGCCTTTTCCACACGGGAGAGCCGAAGAGACCGAAAATTGCTGCTCCACCGTCGGGAAATTTCGCGGATCGTCGGAAAAGTCAATGAAAAAGGATATACTCTCATTCCTCTGCGCCTCTACTTCAAAGACGCTCTCATAAAGGCAGAAATCGCACTCTGCAAAGGAAAACATACCTATGACAAAAAGCGATCGATCGCCGAACGAGACGCCAAGCGGGAGGCAGACCGCGTGGTCAAACAAATATTTCGCTGAAAGGAGACAGCCATGAAAGAATATCGCCCGGAAACATTGTGCGTACAAGCGGGATATCGCCCGCAAAGCGGAGAAAGCCGCATCCCTCAAATTTGTCAAAGCACGACGTTTTTTTATCCCGAAACGAAAAAGATGGCAGATCTGTTCGATCTCAAAGGAGAAGGCTTTTTTTATTCGCGGCTTGCCAATCCCACCGTGGAAGCATTGGAGAAACGAATTGCCGCACTGGAAGGCGGCGTCTATGCCATCGGCTGTTCTTCGGGGATGTCTGCCATTCTTCTCACGGTCATGACGCTGTGCCATGCAGGAGACAATATTGTCTGCGCCGCGGGCCTTTACGGCGGAACGCATAACCTGTTTTCAACGACGCTTCCGAAATTCGGAATCACCTGCCGTTTTTTCCAAAATGACGCAACGGAAGCAGAGATCGAAGCTCTGATCGACCGAAACACGCGGCTGGTCTTCGCGGAAACGATCGCGAATCCCTCCATTGCCGTCCTGGATTTTGAAAAAATCGCATCGGTCTGCCGTAAAAATGCGGTGCTCTTTGCCGTCGACAATACGCTTGCGACTCCCGTTCTGTGCCGTCCTTTCGATTTCGGCGCACACCTCGTCATTCACGCCACAACCAAATATATGGACGGGCACGCTGCCGCGCTCGGAGGCATGATTGTCGACGGCGGAACGTTCGTTTTCCGCGGAAACGAACGATATGCGGACTTTAATTCCCCGGATGAAAGCTATCACGGACTTGTCTACGCAGATCTGCCCGTTGCGTTCGGAACCAAGTGCCGCGCGCAGATGATCCGCGATACCGGCGCAATCATGAGCCCGCAGAATGCTTTCTATACCTATCTCGGAAGCGACACCCTTGCGCTTCGCATGGAACGGCACTGCACAAACGCCGCGGCAACGGCACGTTTTTTAGCGGAGCACCCCAAAATCGAATGGATCCGTTACCCCTCTCTCCAAACCGATCCCTATCACACGCTTGCGCAGAAATATCTTCCGAAAGGAGCGGGCGGCATGATCAGCTTCGGAATTCGGGGCGGCGTAGAGCAATGTGCCCGCTTTATGGAGGCGCTTCGTCTCATCACGCAGGAAACGCACATCGCCGACGTGCGGAGTTGCGTCCTGCATCCCGCGTCTACCACGCATCGCCAGCTTTCCGAGCAAGCGCTCGCGCAGGCCGGGATCCCCGTCAATCTTATCCGCCTGTCCGTTGGAATCGAGCACCTTGACGATATTCTCTCCGATCTTTCGGACGCACTCGACACAATCTGACTTCAGGAGAGGACCATGCCCATCGTCATCGACCGCAATCTCCCCGCCTATTCCGTTCTCAGCGCGGAGCGCATCTTCGTCATGGACAGCGCCCGCGCCGTCTCACAGGATATCCGCCCCATCGAGATCGCAATCCTCAATCTTATGCCGACAAAAAAGGAGACGGAAACGCAATTCATGCGCCTTCTCTCCAATTCTCCGCTGCAAGTGAATATCACGCTCATCCACACGGAGAGCTATCGGTCGAAAAATACCGAGGCCGTCTATCTCGAGCGGTTCTACCGTCCTTTTGAACAGATCAAAGACCGGAAATTTGACGGAATGATCGTAACGGGCGCGCCCATCGAGGAGCTGGACTACGCTTCGGTCGCCTATTGGGAAGAGCTGACCAAACTGTTCGATTTTACGAAACGCAACGTGACCTCGACCATCTTCATCTGTTGGGGCGCAATGGCGGCGCTCTATCATTTCTACCGCATTCCCAAACACGCTCTTCCTCAAAAATTGTTCGGCGTATTTACGCACCGTAAATACCCGTACAACTCGCCGGATCCGCTGATGCGCGGCATTTCCGACGAGTTCTGCATGTGCCATTCCCGCCATTCCGCAATTCGGACGGCAGATATAACGCGCAACGATGCACTCAAAATTCTTGCCGATTCCCGACGCGCGGGAGCCTCTGTGATCTGCAGCCACGATCACAGCCAGGTCTTTGTCCTCGGGCATATGGAATACGACAGAGAGACGCTTTTGCGCGAATACGAACGCGACCTCGCAAAGGGACTTTGCATTGGAAAACCGTTCGGTTACTTTTCAAAAAACGGACAGATCAAAATGAACTGGACGTCCACGGCAAACCTGTTTTACAATAACTGGCTGAATTTTGTCTATCAGACAACGCCCTATCGCATTTGAATTCTTTGTAAAATCAACTGCGGAATTTGTAAAAATAAAGAAAAATCGCTTGATTTTTTTCTCTGCATGAGATATAATAATCAAGCTTTCTGCAGAGATGTCCGAGCGGCTTAAGGAGCACGATTGGAAATCGTGTGTAGGTTAAAAGCTTACCGGAGGTTCGAATCCTCTTCTCTGCGCCAAACGAGTATAATCCGAACCTCAAACCGATTTTAGTCGGCGGAGCGTTCGGATTATTTTTTTATCTATGAAAGACCAGTTATTGATTTTTAACTTTTCTTATGGTAAAATGGACTAACAATAAAAGATTATTTAAACAGAGGTAAGTTAAATGAAGAAGATTTATTTTATAATAGTTGCCGCTATTTTTTGTTGTTTACCGCTTGCCGCCTGCGACAGCAATGACAGTAACAGTAGTTCGGATTTTATTACAGACGAAGCTCATTGTGTCGTTTCTTTACCACAGGAATATAATATTATCTACGAGAATGATGAACTTTCTGGTTCTTCTTTGTACAACGAAGACTTATTCAATGCTGATACCGTAAACGGAGAGCAAAAGAAGAATGGATTCATCTATTATCATTTGCTGAAAAACGAGCCGTTCAAAATTATGACGCCGCTCAACATCATTCTGAATAAAAACGAAAGCGGGCAGACACTTGTCTATTGGAAATTAAATGATACACTTTATAAAGACGGTGACTATTATTATTCGGAAAACGAATTTACTTGTTCCGAGAATACAGAAATAACGCCTGTATATTATGAATTTCGTGCTGTTGGAATGCTGCTGTATGAAGCAGATGAAAATGATATGCCAATCGTACAGGATCATGATGTTTTTGACGATCACGGAATTATAAAAGAGCAGGAGGGACTTTACTATCTGTACGGGGTTTATGATTTTGAACCTTATCAGGAATTATGGCGGACTAATTTAACGATTACCAAATACGAGATAAATAAAACAAGCCAACAAATTGCCGAAAACTACTATAAAGATTTTTATGTGATAAATA
>CALVZL010000009.1 GCA_944372525.1 uncultured Clostridia bacterium | reverse complement strand
CCGCAACATTAAAAAAGAACCTGGCGTTAATCAACGCCAGGCCCAAAAAAGTTTTGCACTACTATACTCCGCAAGATTTATTCGAACTAAATCTTTTCAACTGTTGCACTTAGTTTGACAATTCATTTATATCCGCTCCTTGGACCGTTCGCGCGTCCGAGATCAGCATTCCCGATGCCAAACAAGAGGGAGAAGAGAGGGGAACAGCCAAAAGATAAAAAACAAGAAGGAAAGACGAAGCGAAGCAATTGGCGAGGCGCGCCATGCGCGAGAGAGGCCCGCTGGCGGGCAGCAATCATGGGGAACGGCCCGAAAGGGAAAAACCGCCGGCTCATCGGGGGATGTTTATTTTGCCCGATGGCTCCGTTTCGCTTCCGTTGCGGCACGAAAATCGAAGATAAACTATATCTTGTGTTTATTTTCAATACAAAATACTGTATTTTGTGGTTTTCGAAAAAATTTTCCAAATAATTTTTCTCGGAACGCTTGACAAAGCGCCGCGCCTGTGATATGATAGCCGCAGATGAAACCTCTGCGGCGACTGACGATTGAGCGGAGCACCGCGTGAAACCGCAGGGAGGATGCAATGCCGTTCGTCTGGGCAGTCCTTTTTGGTAAAACCGGGAGACTGCCCTTTTATATTCCTTCGCCGTCGGCGAAGGAGACGGAGAGGAGAGAGGATGAAGGGACGGATTCATTCGCTGGAATCGTTCGGCACGGTGGACGGACCGGGAATCCGTTTCGTGATCTTTTTGCAAGGTTGCCCGATGCGATGCGCCTATTGTCACAATCCCGACACCTGGGAATTTTCCGGCGGACGGGAGGCGGAGGCGGAGGAACTTGCGCGGGAAGCGCTCAAATATCGGCGCTATTTCGGGCAGACGGGAGGCGTGACGGTGAGCGGGGGAGAGCCGCTCATGCAGATCTCTTTTTTGACCGAGTTGTTTTCGTTGCTCAAAGGAGCGGGCGTTTCCACCTGTATCGACACGTCCGGCATCGCGTTTGGCGGCGCGGACGAACGGTTTGAAAAACTGCTTGCGGTGACCGATCTGTTTTTGCTCGACATCAAGCATATCGACGAGCAGGCGCACAGGGCGCTCACGGGGCAGTCCGGGGAGAATCCCCGCGCGTTTGCCCGATATCTGAGCGAGCGCGGAAAACCCGTCTGGATCCGTCATGTGCTCGTTCCGGGGATCACGGACGACGACGGCGCGCTCCTCCGTACGCGGGCGTTTTTGGACACGCTGTCCAATGTGGAAAAGATCGAAGTGCTTCCGTATCACACGATGGGAGAGGTCAAATATCGAAATCTGGGGATCCCTTATCGCTTGCAGGGAACGCAGCCGCCTTCCCGAGAGAGGGTGGAGAACGCAAAAAAAATTCTGCGCGCGGGAAAATACGGGGAGAGCATATGACAGAGATGATTTTGGTGAGCGGAGAGGGCTGCGCGGGCTGTGAAGCGGCGGAGCCGATCGCGAGGAAGCTCGCACGGGAACGGAATGTTGCCTTTCGCAGGCTGGAGGCGGGAGAAAAGACGCAGGAGATGCTTGCGCGGCTTGCGATCGACCGTTTGCCGACGCTGTTGGTCGTTCGGGACGGAGAGGAAATTGCGCGCTGCTGCGGTTATCAGCCCGAAGAAATTCTTTCTCTTTGGCTGGACGCCAAACTCGGAGATACCAATGAAAAAGGAGGGGTGAAATGAGAGAGTTTTTTGATGCCTGGGAAGGGTTCGAGGCAGGAAAGTGGACGGACGAGATCGACGTGCGCGACTTTATTCAAAGAAACTACACGGCGTATGAGGGAGACGGCGCCTTCCTTGCGCCTGCGACCGAGGCGACGAAAAAGCTCTGGAACATCATCCTCGGATACACGAAAAAAGAGCGGGAACGGGGAGGCGTGTACGATGCGGATACCTCCATCGTTTCGCGCGTCAACAGCCACAAGGCGGGATATTTTGACAAATCGCTCGAAAAGATCGTGGGATTGCAGACAGATGAGCCGTTCAAGCGGGCGCTGCAGCCGTTCGGAGGGATCCGCATGGCGGAGGAGGCGCTGGAAATGTACGGATATCAGATCGATTCCCGCGTCGACGATATTTTTACCCACTATCGCAAGACGCACAACGAGGGCGTGTACGACGTCTATACGCCCGAGATGCGCAACGCGCGGCGGGCGCACATTCTCACGGGTCTGCCCGATACCTACGGACGGGGCAGGATCGTGGGGGATTATCGCCGCGTCGCGCTTTACGGGGTAGACTATCTCATCCGCAAGAAGGAAGAGGACAAAGCGCGCCTTTTGGGGGACATGCTTCCGGACAGGATTCGCGATCGCGAAGAGCTTGCGGAGCAGATCAAAGCGCTGCGCGCCCTCAAGGAAATGGGGGCGGAGTACGGGTTCGATCTCTCCCGTCCCGCGGCGACGGCGCAGGAGGCGATTCAGTGGCTGTATTTCGGATATCTTGCGGCAGTCAAAGATCAGAACGGCGCCGCGATGAGCATCGGAAGAAATTCCACGTTCCTCGACATCTATCTCGAACGCGATCTTCGGACGGGCAGGATCACGGAGACGGAGGCCCAGGAGCTGATGGACCATTTCGTCATGAAACTCCGCGTGATCAAATTCATGCGCATCCGCGAATACAACGAATTGTTCAGCGGCGATCCCACCTGGGTGACCGAGAGCATCGGGGGCATGGGGGTGGACGGCAGACCGCTCGTTACCAAAAACAGCTTCCGCATTTTGCACACGCTTGTCAATCTCGGTCCTGCGCCCGAACCCAACCTCACGGTGCTCTGGAGCCCCCGTCTTCCCGCGGGATTCAAGCGATTCTGTGCGGAGATTTCGATCACGACGTCGGCGATTCAATATGAAAACGACGATCTGATGCGCCCCGAGATGGGGGACGACTACTGTATCGCCTGCTGCGTTTCGAGCATGCGGGTGGGGAAGGACATGCAGTTCTTCGGCGCGCGCGCCAATCTCGCCAAGTGTCTGCTCTATGCGATCAACGGGGGGAAGGACGAACTGGTCAAGGACCGCGCGACGGGAAAACCGCTGCAGGTCTCGCCCGAGTTCATGCCGATTTTCGGAGACGGACCGCTGGTCTACGACGACGTGATCGCAAAGTTCGATCAGATGATGACCTGGCTTGCGGGACTGTATGTCAACACGCTCAACGTCATCCATTACATGCACGACAAATACTGCTACGAAGCACTGGAGATGGCGCTGCATGATTCGCAGGTGCGCCGATTTTTTGCGACGGGGGTCGCGGGGCTTTCCTGCGCGGTCGACAGTCTTTCGGCGATTCGCTACGCGAAGGTGTATCCGCTTCGGAACGAAGACGGGATCGCGACGGATTTCCGTATCGAGGGAGACTATCCCAAATACGGCAACAACGATGACCGCGTCGACGAGATCGCCGTGTGGCTTGTAAAAACGTTTATGAACAAGATCCGCAGCCATACGACCTATCGGGAGTCTGTTCCGACGATGTCCATTCTTACGATCACGTCCAACGTCGTCTACGGGAAAAATACGGGCAATACCCCGGACGGCAGAAGAAAGGGAGACCCCTTTGCGCCGGGCGCCAACCCCATGCACGGACGGGATACGCACGGCGCGCTCGCCTCGCTCGAATCGGTCGCGAAGATCCCGTATGAATTTTCGCGCGACGGGATTTCGAACACCTTTTCCGTGACGCCGCAGTCGTTGGGCAAGGACGATTGAGGGGGCGACGCGCGGATACGGCTGAAAAGCTTTTTTGCGCAGAACGAAGATCGGACCGCGGAGCCATTCCGCAAGAATAAAAAAGGAAAGGTGAGGGAACAGGTATGTCCAAGCAGCAAACGGAAAATTTAGTCAGCATGCTCGATGCCTATGTCGAAAGCGGCGGGCATCATCTCAACGTCAACGTATTCAATCGGGACACCTTGCTCGACGCGCAGCAGCATCCCGAAAAATATCCGCAGCTCACCGTCCGCGTGAGCGGATATGCGGTCAATTTCGTCAAGCTCACCAAGGAACAGCAGGACGACGTCATTTCCCGTACCATTCATGAGAGCATGTGAATGGTGGCAGGCGGCGCGGAAACCGTTGCGTTTTCCGCACCGATATGGTATCATTGCTTCATGAAAAAAAAGACAACGGTCTACGAAGACAAACTCGAAAGAGAGGAAAAACGCCGCCGTCGGGCGGAGGAATATGCGCGCAAGCATACCGTAGCCTGTCCGCAGTGCGGACGGGGTGTCCTCGATCACATGGAAAAATGTCCCTACTGCGGCGGGAAGCTCACGCCGGCGGGATATACGCCCATGAGCAAGAAAAAACTTCTTCTCATCCGCGGCATATTGTTTGTCGTGCTCATGGCTGTGGCAATCGTGATCCTCGTTTTTTTTGTGAAATGAGTCGGCGCTTTGGCTGCGCCGAAGGAAAAGGAGCGTTCTACTCATAGTAGAGCGCTCCTTTTCTTTGATAGAAACGTTTTTTTTCGGGTGGAATGGGACGGAAAAAGGAGTGGAGTTTTCGGGCGCAAGAGTAGCGGAGAAAAGACGATTTATCGGTTTACAGGTCGGCGGCAGATTCCTATACTGAAAGAGAGAGGCGGCGAGAAAGCGCGCCGCGGGGGAGGAACGGAATGGAAGCCATCGGAAGACAGGGAGGATTTTTACAGGAGAACGTCGGAGAGGCTGCGCGCAAAAAAGGCGGTTTTTCCGGATTTTATACAAGGGGAGAGGAGATCTTCAACGCCGTATCGCATTTTTGCGGCGGGGTGCTCGGGCTTCTTGCGGGCGTGTTCGGCATTTTGGCGGCGTCTGCGCCGCCGCATATGGCGGCGATGGGGATCTTCGCGCTCTGCGTCGTCATTTTATATACGATGAGCGCGCTCTACCATTCTCTGCCGGCGGGCAGGGCGAAGGGGGTGTTTCGTGTCTTCGATCACTGTACGATCTTCCTGCTCATCGCGGGAACCTATACGCCCTACTGTCTGATCGCGCTGGAGGGAACGGCGGTCGGGAGGGCGGTACTGATTGCGGAATGGGCGTGTGCCGCGGCAGGCATTGCGATGAACGCGATCGCAATGAACCATCGGGCGGTTAAGGGGATCTCCATGGCGCTCTATGTCGCCATGGGCTGGCTTGCGCTCTTTCTTTTTCCCTATTTCGGAACGGGAATTCCGGCTCTTTCCATGGGATATCTGCTTGCCGGCGGGATCGCCTATACGGTGGGAATTGTCTTTTTTGCGCTCGGGAAAAAAGTGCGATATTTCCATTGCGTATGGCATTTGTTTGATCTTGCGGGGACGGCGTTGCAGTTTGTCAGCCTTTTTCTGCTTTTGTGACGAAACGCACGGCCGGGTGTACGAAGAGAGGAATCGGCGCTTTTTCTGCGCGGACCTCTCTTTTTTTTGGGGAATTTTGCAACTTCCCCCCGTTTGCATTGACTTTTTTGTTTGGCTGCCTTATAATCGTAACGGGAAAAGGAGGCGCGGAAGAGAGGCAGGCATGATTTATCTGAAAGATTTCAAACAGGGGAAATTGCTTTACGAGGCACTGGACTCGGACATAAGACTCGGAATTTTGGAGGAGCTGCTCAAAAACGGAGAGCTCAACCTCGCTCATTTTGCGCAGCGGTTTGATATTTCCAACGGCGCGATCACCGCACACATCAAAAAATTGCACGAGGCGGGACTGATCGAGATTTCCACTTCTTCCGGAAGACGGGGCACGCAGAAGATCTGCCGTTTGGCGACGGATAAGATCGTGATCGATTTTCTTGCGCGCAGCCAGACGGAGGGAAGAGTCGTCGAGACGGCGCGCATCGACATCGGGCACTATATCGGGTATGAAGTGCATCCCACCTGCGGGCTCGCGACGGCGGAAAAAGTGATCGGAACGTTCGACGACCCCGCTTGTTTTTCCTATCCCGAGCGCATCCATGCGGGAATTCTCTGGCTCGCATACGGGTATGTGGAGTATCTCGTTCCCAACTATCTGGACGAGCGCACGGAGCTTGTGGAGCTGCAATTTTCTCTGGAAGTCGCCAGCGAGGCGCCCGGCTATTCGGCATATTATCCGAGCGACATCGGATTTTCCGTCAACGGGCATCCGCTCGGGACTTATTTGAGCAAGGGAGAATACAATGACCGCGCGGGGAACTGCAATCCGTCCTGGTGGTACGGCAATTTGGGACAATACGGCAAAAAAGTGGTCGTTGCCGTCAACGAAGAGGGGACGTTTATCTGCGGGTTCAAGGCGTCGGACATCCGTCTTTCCGATCTCGGGCTTGCGGCAGGCGATCAGATCCGCTTCCGCATTTTCGTGTCGGAGGATGCTCCGCACTGCGGCGGGATTACGCTGTTCGGACGGAGTTTCGGAGATTACGGCGAAGGGATCGTCTGCAATTTTATCTGTAAATAATCAGATCCGGAGGAAAGAATGGAAATCGGGCAACTGGCGGAGCGGTTCGGCGTCAATGCCGAGGAGGGTGCCGGGGGATACTTCCCCTGTTTTCTTCGCCGCGCGACGGGCAAACGGCTGCTGATTCTGACGGATGAAACAACGCTGCCTCTTTCGGCGTCTTTGCAGGAAGTCCTGCGCGCGGAAGGGACGGCGTTTTCCGTGTTCTGTCTTCCGGAGCGGGAGCCGGTCGCAGATATCCCGACGGTGGAAAGGGTCGTGCGTGCCGCTTCTTCCTGCGATCTGCTGCTTGCGGTCGGTGCGGGAACCCTCAACGATCTGTGCAAACGGGCGGGCTTTCTCCTCGGAAAGCCGAGCGCCGTGCTTGCGACCGCGCCCTCTATGGACGGCTATGCTTCCGGTGTCACGCCCCTGATCGAAAACGGGTTCAAGATCACGCGGCAGGCTCAGCTTGCGGGCGACATTCTGCTCGATTACGGTCTGCTCTCCTCGGCGCCTTCTCTGATGATCGGCGCGGGCGTGGGGGACATTCTCGCAAAGCATTGCAGTCTTGCCGACTGGCGGCTGGGCGCCGCCATGACGGGAGAGCGCCATGACGCCGAAGCGGCGGGATTGACCGCCGAGGCGCTGAAGCGCTGCGAAGAGAGCGTTCCTCAGTTGCTCGGAAAGGAGACGAACGAGCGGGAAAGGGGCGTGCGGGCACTGACGGAGGCGTTGCTTGTATCGGGGTTTGCCATGGCGATCGCGGGGAATTCCCGTCCCGCGTCGGGAGCGGAGCATCACATGAGCCATTTCCTTGAAATGGATTTTCTTGCGCGCGGAGAACGGATTCCCCTGCACGGGATCAAGGTCGGGCTGGGAACGGCGGTTTCTCTTTATCTCTATCGCACATTGCGCGCACGTACGGAGCGCAGAGAGTTTTTCTGCGCTTATGAGGAGGCAGAACGCCTTCCTTCAAGCGACTATGTGCTGGATCTTCTGGAAAAATTCGGCTGTCCGACCCGCTTTTCCGCGCTGGACGTTTCGCGGGAGACGGTGCGCAGGATGCTGTTCGAGGCGTATCGCATCCGGGATCGCTTTACCATTCTCACGCTCTATTGCAAGTACGGGCTGATGGAAAAAACGGCGGACGAACTGTTGGAGAGGTTTTACTGATGCAGGCGGGAATTTCGACGGCGACGCTCTTTCTGCGTCGAAACAACGAAGATGCGGCCGCGCTCCTGTCGGAATGGGGCGTGGAGACCGCGGAGGTCTTTCTCACCTCTTTCTGCGAATACGAGGCTTCCTTCGCGGAGCTGGTGAAATCCCGCCTGGGAAACGGAACGCAGGTCTGGTCCGTACACGTGCTCAATACGCAATTCGAACCGCAGCTCTATGCCGAACATCCCCGTGTGCGGGCGGACGCGTTCGGCTGGCTGGAGAAGGCGATGCGTGCGGCGGAGATCCTCGGCGCAAAGGCGTATACGTTTCACGGCATCGCCCGACTCAAACGGACTTACAGGGAAAATTTTTCCGCAACGGGGGAGCGCACGCGGGAGATCGCGGCATTCTGCCGAGAACGCGGCGTTGCGCTCTGCTATGAAAACGTGGAGTGGGCGTTTTATAACCGCCCCGGGGTGTTTTCCGAACTCAAACGGCGCTGTCCCGAACTTCGAGGCGTGCTCGACCTCAAGCAGGCGCGCATTTCGGGATACGATTATCGGGACTATCTGAACGAGATGGGGGAGAGCCTTTCTCACGTTCACGTCAGCGACCTCGATGAAGACGGAAAGATGTGTCTTCCGGGACGGGGCGTCTTTGATTTCGACGAATTGTTCGCGCGTCTGCGCGATGTGGGATTTTCCGGTCCCGTGCTCATTGAAAATTACAAGGGAGATTATGCGGAGCTGTCCGAGCTGAAACAATCATATGGATTTCTCGCGGAAAAGGCGGCGCGCTATCGGGTCTGAAAAAGCGCGTCCGAAGACAGCGGTCTGCAGGGGGGGATATGCTGAGGCTGAAAAACATTGTCAAACGATATGCTGCGAAGGGGGGAACGATCGAGGCGCTCAACGATGTCTCGGTGGACTTTCCGGAGCGCGGCATGGTGTTTCTGCTCGGGAAGTCGGGAAGCGGAAAGTCCACATTGCTCAATATCGCAGGCGGACTGGACGCGCCGGATGAGGGAGAGCTCATCGTCGGCGGAAAGTCTTCCGCGCAGTTTACGAGGGAAGATTACGATTCCTATCGCAATACCTATGTCGGATTCGTCTTTCAGGAATATAACATTCTCAACGAACTGACGGTAGCGGAAAACATTGCGCTTGCCGTGGAGCTGCAGGGCGGCGAGCGGGATCTCGTCCGCGTGAGGGAGATCCTCGGGCAGGTCGATCTCGGGGACTACGGAGACCGCCGTCCCAATACTCTTTCCGGAGGACAAAAACAGCGCGTTGCGATCGCGCGGGCGCTCATCAAGGACCCGAAGATCATCATGGCGGACGAACCGACGGGCGCTCTCGATTCCGCGACGGGCGTTCAGGTCTTCGACACTTTGAAAAAGCTCTCCGCCGACCGCCTTGTGGTCGTCGTCTCGCACGACAGAGAATTTGCGGAGCGCTATGCCGATCGGATCATTGAACTTCGGGACGGCAAAATCATCTCAGACGTCACTCGGGGGGAAGAAGGCGTGCGCAGCAACGTTGCGGAACTGTCCGCGGACAAGCTGACAATCGATTGCGGCGCGGCGCTCACGGAAGAAGAGGGGGCGCGCATTCTCGCCTTTGTCCGCCGAAACAAGAAGAGAATGGTGTTGTCCGCGGCAGAAGAGGACGTGCGGGAGAGCGCTTCCGGTGCGGCGGGAATCTTTCGTGAGACCGTCCTCGCGCCGAAGGAGGAAACGGAAGAACCGGTCTCCTTCCTCCGTTCCAAATTTCCGATGCGCTATGCCGTCAAGATGGGGGTCGCGGGGCTTAAAGTCAAACCCGTGCGGCTTGTGTTCACCGTCTTGCTTGCGGCGGTCGCGTTTCTCGTGTTCGGCGTATTTTCTACGCTGCTTACATACAATGTCAATAAGATCGGCGCGGAGACGCTTGCCGAAGCGGATTACGGGGCGGCGGTCCTGACGAAAA
The DNA here is from genome assembly GCA_944372525.1 of uncultured Clostridia bacterium. Classification (GTDB taxonomy): domain Bacteria; phylum Bacillota; class Clostridia; order Christensenellales; family Borkfalkiaceae; genus Gallimonas. The sequence goes on along the minus strand of CALVZL010000009.1, from coordinate 43,368 downwards.
AAGCGATCATGCACTATTCGGACGGAGAGACGCGCAAGCTCTCCACGGGAAATTACGGCGCCTATTTTACGACGGACGAAGCGGAGGCGCTTTCTGCGGAGTACGATCAGATGAACTTCATTCCCGTGTATGATTTCGGACGGACGATGCTGTCGTTTTCCGGAAATCAGGGGACGTCGCGCGGAGCGTTTTATGATGCGATCACAAGTTTTGCGGGATTTGCGGAATTTTCCCGCATGACGGGAAAAGAGGGGCGCCTTGCTGCGGGCGTACAGCCGCAGAGCGTCGAGGAGTGCGTCGTTTCCGAACTGCTGTTCGAAAGTTTTGCTTTCTGCGGGTTCAAGAATCCGGACGGCACGATTCATCCGATCGCGTCGTATGAAGATCTGCTCGGAAAATGGATCTCCGTCTCCGTCGGGATCGGCGGGGCGATCTCCCTCAAGGTTGTCGGCGTTTTTGACACGGGAGAGGATTTTTCCGATTACGAGCAGCTGCTCATCGGGGAGGATTCTCCGCTCGATGCCTCGGAAAAGCTGGAATTGCAGCGCGAGCTGGACGAGATCTTTACCTATTCGATGGCGTCGCTCTGTTATGTGGCGGATACATTTTACGAGGCGAATTCGAACAGGGATCTGACCCGCGGATTGTACAATTCCGCGATGAACTCGTTTACGCAGGAATACGGCGCGACGACCAAATACTCAGAAAATCCTGCGGACGGAAGGCGGTATCAGTATCTCTATGCCGCCCGCGCGTTTGACGACGGAACGAGGGCGAAGACGCTCATGCTTCTCCTTTACGATCTGGAAGACGAAGAAAGAGACGTCTGTTACAGCGTACCGTATGCCTTCGTGTCCGATCTCGTACAGGGAGACACTCTTTTCGACGATATCTTTGCGATCGTCGGCTCGGTTGCCGCGGCGCTCGCCGTTTTTGCGGCGCTGCTGCAATTCGGATTCATCTCCGGAAGCATCAACGCCAAGCGGCGGGACATCGGCGTGCTCCGCGCCGTGGGGGCGCGCGGCGTCGATGTGTTCAAGATCTTTATCGTGGAAGGGCTGATCGTCGCACTCCTGTGCTTTGCGCTGGGGTGCGGGGGGAGTTTGCTCGTCTGCCGGATTGCCAACGACGTACTCATGAGCCGAAACGTGCTTTCGTTTTCCTTCTTCCTGTTCGATTGGGTCAATGCGCTCATCCTTTTGGGGATCTCTCTGCTCACGGCGCTGTTCGCCGTCTCCGTCCCCGTGGCGCTGACCGCCCGTAAGAAGCCGATCGAGGCGATCCGTTCCGTATAGGGACAAAATCCGTGCAAAAAAATGCAAAAATCTTCCCGAAAAAAATTGACAGGGAAGTCTGCGTTTGCTATAATAAGCGGGTGAATAAGTGCTGCGGCGAAGGAGGGTTGAAAAGGTATGTCCACGATCAAAGTCGGTGAAAATGAAAATCTGGAAAGCGCGCTTCGCCGTTTCAAGAGGAAATGTTCCCGCGACGGCATCATCGGGGATCTCCGCAGAAAGGAGTTCTACGAGAAGCCTTCCGTCAAGAAGAGAAAGAAGGCGGAAGCCGCGAGAAAGAGAAGCAGAAACTGAAGATAATCCGCAGCCACGGCTGCGGATTTTTTATGCGAAAAATGTCGAACGGCGCCGACAGTCTGCCATCGGAGGGGTTATGGAGCGATCGCTGAAAATGCTTGCGAAAGAGGCAAAACTGCGGATGAAAAAGGGCTTCTGGCGGGAATGCGAGGAGGAACTCGATGCCCGCCGCCGAGATGCGCGGGAGCAAGGGATCAACGAGAGCAAAATGGAACGTTATTTCCAGGAAAAAGTGACGACCAAGATCCGCGGAGAAACGCCGGACGAATTTTATCTCAAGGTACGCGACCTGCTTCTTTCGGAGGGCGAGGTGTCCGATGCGATCGGAAGACTTACAGACCGCGAGTACTATGAGACGCTTTCATATTCCGAAAAACAACGCTATACGCTGGAACTGTCCGAAAAATATCTCCGCGCGCTCGAACGGTTCAAGCGGGAGTATCTGTTTGAAAAGGGGAAGAACGGGACGCGCTGAGCGCCCTTTGATTTTCGCGGTGCGGCGGCTTGAGTGCGGCGCAAAAACTTGTCATTTTTTCTCGTCTGTGTTATAATAAAGCGCATGGAAGACATGAGCTTGAACGAGGAGCAAAAACTGCCTGTTTTAGATACGGAGGGCGCCGTGTTGGTGCTTGCGGGCGCAGGCAGCGGAAAAACACGCGTTTTGACGGCACGCATTGCGCATCTTGTGGAAGATTTGTTCGTCCCGCCCGAAAACATCCTGGCGATCACCTTCACCAACAAGGCGGCGAAGGAGATGAAAGAGCGGCTGTATTCCGTTACGGAGACGGAGCGCATGTGGGTGAGCACCATTCATTCCATGTGCGTGCGGATTCTGCGGATGTATGCGGAAAAACGGGGGTTGTCCCCGAATTTTTCCATCTATTCCGAACAGGAACGCGTCGCGGTCGTCAAACAGATCTGCCGGGACAGGCAGATCGACGACGAGGCGCTGCTCAAAAAGATCAAATGGCATATTTCGAACGCCAAGATGCTTGCCCTTCCTCCCGAAGCATATCGTGTGCGAAACGCTTTCGAACGGGAGATCGACGAGATTATTGCGATTTACCGGGAATATACCGAACGGCTGAGAAAGAACAATGCGCTCGATTTTGACGATCTGCTCATTGAGGCGCGGGCACTGCTCTCCGAGGACGCGGAAGTGCGGGAGTATCTGGCGGGAAAATTCCGCTATGTGCATGTCGACGAATTTCAGGATACCAACGCCGTGCAGTTCGACCTCGTGAAACTGCTTTCTTCCGTGCACGGAAACCTCTTTGTCGTGGGGGACGACGATCAGTCCATCTACGGCTGGCGGGGTGCGGAGATCGGAAACATCCTGCACTTCGAGCGCTCTTATCCTGCGGCGAAGATCTATAAATTACAGCAGAACTATCGCTCGACCAAGGCGATTCTCTCCCTTGCCAACGCTTCCATCGGACACAACGCCATGCGCAAGGGGAAGACGCTTTGGACGGACAATGCGTCCGGCGACAAACCCGTTTATTTTGAGGCGGAGGAGGAGGCGGGGGAAGCGCTCTATTGTGCGCGCATCATCGCGGAAATGAAGAGGAGCGGCTATCGGCTCTCCGATTTCGCCGTTCTCATGCGGATCAATGCGCTGACCCGTTCTTACGAGCAGGAGTTCACCAAGTACGGAATTCCCTTCCGGGTGTTCGGCGGCTTTCGCTTTTACGAGCGCAAAGAGGTCAAAGATCTGCTCGCCTATCTGCGCATTGTCTCCAATCCGTTCGACGACGAAGCGATCCAGCGGATCATCAACGTTCCCCGCCGCGGGATCGGAGAGCGGACGATCGACGCGTTGCGGGAATATGCGGAACGGGAGGAACTCTCTCTGTACGACGCCGTGCTCGATGCAGACCGCCTTTCGCTGAGCGAAGCGGCAAAGGCGCGGGTGCGTGCATTCGGGAGCTACCTCAAGGAGCTCGTCGTCATGGCGCAGGAGGCGACCGTGAACGAGTTGACGGACTATTTGGCAGAGACTTCGGGGATCTACGAGATGTATTGGGACGGGACGGACGAGGGGGCGGCGAAACGGGCGAACCTCGACGAATTCCGCAACTCTGTCGAGGAGTTCGTGCGCATGAATCCGGACGCGAAACTCGACGACTATCTCCAGCAGATCACCCTTTATTCGGATACGGACGGCATGGAAGAGGGGGACTACGTCACCGTCGCGACCATTCATGCCGTCAAGGGGCTGGAATTCCGCTGTGTCTTTCTCTGCGGGCTGGAGGAGGACGTCATGCCCACTTCGCGCGCTTCGGACAGCGCAGAAAAACTGGAAGAGGAGAGGCGGCTGATGTACGTCGCCATTACGCGGGCGAAGGAAAAACTCTGGCTCACCCGAAGCAAGAGCCGCTATCTCTACGGCAGGCGGGAGGCGACCGTCCGCTCGCAGTTTGTGGAAGAGCTGCGCGGCGAATTGGGGATCGCCGAGGAGCGCGCCTATCGCGGATACGGGACGGGATACGGCGTCGGGTTCGGGGGCGTGCAACGCGTCGGACGAGCTTCCGATTTCCGTTCCGACGACGCAGGACTGTACACATATGGCACGAAGGGCGGTCGGGAGAGACCGCCCGCGCGATTCGGAAACATCGGAAATCCGCTCTCTTCCGCTCCGGCTTCCGCGGGAGAAAAAGATCTTTCCCGCTATGAAACGGGCGTTCGGGTCCGCCATCCCCGTTTTGGGGAGGGCACGATCGTCGCGACGCGCGGGGCGGAGCGCAATCTGATCGTTACCGTCTCTTTTGACGCGGCGGGCAACAAAGATCTGGCGGCGGCGCTTGCGCCGCTCGAAATCCTGGGGTGATTGTATGGAGAGAATGAAAGAGCTGTGCGAAATGCTCAACCGCTGGGGATATGAATATTATGTTCTCGACAATCCGAGCGTTTCCGACCGTGAATACGACCGATATTACGACGAGCTTCGGGCGCTCGAACGGGAGAGCGGGATCGTGCTTCCCGAGTCTCCGACCCGTCGCGTCGGGGGCGAGCCGCTCAAAGCGTTTGCGCGGCATACCCATCTTTCCAGGCTCTACAGTTTGGACAAAGCGGTGACGGACGACGAACTTGCCGCCTTTTTTACCCGCGCCGAAAAATTCGGCGCGCCGAGTTATACCGTGGAATACAAGTTCGACGGCCTGACCATGTGCCTGACCTACCGCGACGGACTGTTTGAGCGGGCGACGACCCGCGGAAACGGAACGGAAGGGGAAGATGTGACCGCACAGGTGCTTACGTTGCACAGTTTTCCGCTGAAGATCTCCTATCGCGGAACGCTGGAGGTGCGCGGAGAAGCGGTGATCCCGCTTTCCGCTCTGCGGAAATACAACGAAGAACATCCGGACGATCCGCTCAAAAACGCGCGGAACGCGGCGGCGGGCGCGATCCGCAATCTTGATCCTGCGGTCACGGCGCGGCGGCATCCCGAGATCCTGTTCTACGACATCAACTACATGAGCGAAGACGCGCTTCCCTCTCAGGAGGCGGGCATGGCGTTTTTGCGTCGGGAAGGATTCCGCGTCTATCCCTATTTCAAAGTGTGTTCTGCGTTTGAGGAAGTGAAAGCGGAGATCGAGCAGATCGAGATCGAGCGCAAGAAGATCGACGTCCTCACGGACGGAGCCGTCGTCAAAGTGAACGAGGAGACGATCCGCCGCGAAATGGGGTACACGGACAAGTTTCCCCGCTGGGCGATCGCGTTCAAGTTCGAAGCGGAGGAGGCGGAGACGACGGTGAAGGAGATCGTCTGGCAGATCGGACGGACGGGGAAACTTACGCCGCTTGCGCAAGTCGAGGCGGTCGATCTTGCGGGGGCGACGGTGCGTCGGGCGACGCTGAACAATTTCGACGACCTTACGCGCAAAGACGTCCGCGTCGGGTCTCGCGTCCTCATCCGCCGTTCCAACGAAGTCATCCCCGAGATCCTCGGCGCCGTTTCCCATGCAGACGGGAGCGCGCCGCTCTCGCCTCCTTCCGCTTGCCCCGTCTGCGGGAGCGAAGTCGAACGGATCGGCGCAAATCTGTTTTGCAAAAATCCTACCTGTCCCGCCCGCGTGATTCAGCGGCTCACGCATTATTGCAGCAAAAACGCGGCGGACATCGAAGGCATGTCCGAGGCGACGATCACGCTGCTCTATCGGGAGAAGGGGCTGCGGCGTTTTTCCGATCTGTACCGCCTCACGCGGGAAAGCTTTTGCGATTTGGAGGGGTTCCGGGACAGACGGACCGACAATCTGCTTGCGGCGATCGAAAAGAGCAAGCGGCTTCCGCTCGATCGGTTCCTCTATGCGATCGGGATCGACGGGATCGGAAGGGTGGCGGCGCGCGATCTTGCGGCATTCGGTTCGTTGGAAAACGTTGCCGCACTGACCTTTGAAGAGCTCATCGGGCTGGAAAACATCGGAGAAGTGACGGCGCGTGCCGTGACGGAATATTTTTCTTCGGAAGAAAATCGGAGAGAGCTGGAAGAATTGCGGCAGTGCGGGGTGAGTCCGCAGGCGGAGGGACGGAAGACGGGCGGAGCTTTCTTCGGGGAATATGTGGTTTTGACCGGAACGCTCTCCTCCCTGTCCCGCCCGGAGGCGCAGCGGCGCATCGAGGCGGAGGGCGGAGTCTGTCAGAGCGCAGTCTCTTCCAAGACGACGCTTGTGATCGCGGGAGAAAAGGCGGGAAGCAAACTTGACAAAGCGCGGGCGCTGGGAATCGAGGTCGTGGGCGAGGAAGAATTGCTCCGCCGCCTCGGACAGGGAGAAGACGAACAAAAAGAATGAAGATCGCAAACAAGCGCGAAGAAGCTGCCATCAGGCGGCTTCTTTTTTTCAAAATCAAAAAAGTTTATTCAAAACATTTGACATGGGGAGGGGGGGTATTATAATGAAAAAAAATCATAAGCCGTGAAAAAAGTATTTTCAAAGCTGATTTTTTTCCGGCGGGGAGAGAACATGCAGAACAAGGGACGCAGAACAAAGAGAGCGTTTACGATCACCGAGCTTGTGATCGTCATTGCGGTAATTGCCATTTTGGCGGCAGTATTGATCCCGACGTTTGTCACTGTTGTGAACAAGGCAAGAGAATCCAACGACATTGCGATGGCGAGAAACATGAACACCGTTCTTACGGCGGAAAGCGCGCAATCTCAACCGAAGGAATTTTCCGAAGTCATCGGCATTTTGGAAGAAGGCGGGTTCGTTCTTTCCAACCTGAACCCGACGGCAGAGGGCAACTATTTCGCCTGGGACAGCGAAACGAATCAAATTCTGTATTTGGACGTGTCGTTTGGCGTGATCTACTGCTCCAAGACGCTTTCTTCCGAGACGATCAATCCCAATTGGCATTTTGCGGTCTCGACGTCGGAGGAACAGGCGAAAGTGACGGCGGCGGGCGGCTCCGTCACGCTCGTGCCCAAATCGGAGGATCTGCTGGAAGAGGTGAGCGAACTTACGGGCACGCAGACGGTGTATATTCAGGATTCGATTTCCGTGTCCGATCCTGTGACAAAGGCGTTCTGTATCGACGGAGCAGACAAAACGATCACGCTTAATCTCTCCGATGTGGTCACGATCAACGAAGGGGCGGCCGAGTTCGGCGGAAAGCGCGCGTTTGAAGTGAAAAACGGCGCGACCCTCAATATCGTCGGCGGCGTGATCGACGCAAAAAGTTCGGGTACGGACGGTTCTTACGGCTCCGTCCGCGTCGAAAAGAACGGAACGGCAAATATAGTCGGGACGACGCTGTATAATTATCGGAAGAACGGGATGAACGTCAAAACATTGGACGGCGTCGCGAATTTGAAAAACACAACGATCATTTCCGTGACAGGCGGCTGTGTCGAAGCGGGCGGGGTTTACGAAGGAGGTGTTATGAAACCGGGCGTGACGACGGTCGACGACTGCGTCTTCACGCAGACGGGGTATGCCGATTTCACGAGTTCCGTATTTGCCGCTTGTTACGGCGGAACACTGAACGTGAACAGCGGAACGTATACGGGAGAAAATCACATTGCCTATGTGTTTTCGAGCGGCGGAATCCTCAATCTCAAGGGCGGCACGTACACCAAGACACAGCAAAACGAGCATGCGTTCTTTGTCCTGCAGACGGACGGCAGTTACAATTACAATGCCGCCAAGCTCAACATTTCGGGGGGAACGTACGTCGCGGAAAACGGAAGCGAGATCAGTTTCAGCCTTACCCGAAACAGCAGAGTTGAGATCACGGGCGGTACGTTCAACGGAAAGGCATACTGCGATTATATGGAAGCCGAATGGCGTTCGATGGTTGCGGAGTCCTGTCGGGACAAGTGCACGGTAAGCGTGGAGGGGGCAGGCGCCTCCGCACGGGTCGTGATCGAGTATCCCGACGTCTGAGCGCCGTAAAACAGAAAAAACAGGCAAAGGGCGGCAAATTTTCCAAAATTTGCCGCCGTCCTTTTTTTTATCCCTTTGCGGGAGGGGGAAGTTCGCCAGGAAAGCCGAGAAAAGTACAAAACTCGTAAAAAATTTGTTTGGATATGGTTGAAAAATTCGGGCAAAAATGTTATACTGTACCATGAGAAATTGACTGCATCTGCAAATTTTCGGAATCGGAGGAAGGGCTTGAACGGTTACGGTCGCGGAGAAGACAATCAGAACCATGAGAAAGCGTCCGTCATGACGAGAGAGACGTTCGGCATGACGCTTTTGCTGTTCAGTCTGATTCTGCTCGTCATCGCGGTGATAGGACAATACATATTCGGAGAGATCGGCGTGGCGATCACGGCGTTCCTTTTGGGGACGTTCGGTTATTTTGTCTATCCGTTTTTGCTCTTTTGCATCTATGAGTCGCTCGTCATGATTTCCGGGAAAAAATTTGTCTCGTTGCGCTGGATTTTGCGCATGGCGGCGCTTGCCGTAAGCGTCTTTTTCCTTGTTCATCTTGCGACGAGCGCGCGCTTTTTCGGCGGCGGGTACGGGGAATACCTCGGAGGTTGCTGGAAGGCGGCTTCGGAGCGAGTCGCCGATTCTACGGGAGGCGGCGTGATCTTCGGCGTCGTGGTCTATCCCGTGTATGCGCTGCTCTCGGAGATCGGCGCCTATATCTTTTTCTCCTGCCTGACGGCGGGATCCCTGTTCTTCTTTGTGCGCGGGACGGGTGTGCTTCGCGCTCTCTTTGCCCGTCCGGAAAAAGCGGAGCGGAAACAGAAGAGACGGAAAGAACCCAAGCCTGTTTCCTTTGAGGAACTTCCCGTGCGGGAAGAGGGGAGCCGCGGGGCGTATGTACAAAACGGAGCACAGGGGCAGATGCGGGAGAGGAGTGCCTCTTCTGCGCCTTCTTCCCGCAGGAGGCAGGGCGAGGTTTGGGAAGAGCCTTCGACGGGGTACGTTCCGCAAAGCGGGGAAGGTTATGCCCCGCAGGGAAGCCGCGCGGGAAATCCGACGGGGTACGTTCCGCAAAGCGGGGAAGGCTATGCGCCGCGTGGAAGCCGCATGGGAGAATGGAGCGGCTACGCTCCGCAGGACAGAAAGGAAGAGTATCCTCCGCGGGCAGGGAACGGTTACGGACAGACGGGATATTATGGGGCAGAGCCTTCCGCACCCGAAACGCCCGTCGCGCCCCGATCCGGACGGGACATTCTCTTTTCTTCCGATCCGGGGAACAATTACAGAAGCAATTTGATCTACGACAAAGATTCTTATTTCAATACGAGAACGAGGCGCAGCAGTGTGGAGCCGAACAGTTCGCAGGCGCAGGCCGCCGCGGACGGATTTTCCTCCGTTTACGAACGGGGAGCGGAGCGTTCGGAGTCCGTTCGGCCGCAGCCCTCTCCCTCGGCGCCCCGTTCGGAGACGGGCTATCTCGATCGATACGGCAGACAGGCGGAACAGGAGCGGCCCGCCATGCCGCGCAGGATTGTGGAACAAAAGCCTGCGCGCGACAGCAGCTATTCTCTTCGGACGGAGGACATCAATTATCCGCAGATCCCCTCGTATAAGGTGCCCGAGCAGATGGCCGCACCTGCGGAAGATCCCGATTTTTACGACGACGTGAAGGCGGAGGAGACCGGTCTCTCTTCCGCGCCCAACATCGACGACGAAGAAGTGATGTTTCCCGGAGAAAATTCCGCGCGGGAAGAGACGGAAAAGACGGAGCTTGGCGGCGGGAAGCAGGAGAGCAGGAGCGGGCTTCGCCGTGCCGCAGCACAGCCCGAACCGGAGCCGGTCAAATCCGAACCCGTGTCCCGTACCCGTCGCACGGAACTGCCGCAGGAACCTGCGGCCGACGAGGAAAAGACGGAGCCGTCGAGCGGAGAACAGTTCCGCAGCCTCTTTTCCCGATCTGCTTCCGGCAGTGTACGGACGCCCGTCGAATTTCCTTCGGAGGACGACGCCCTTCTCAGGAGAAGTTTCGGGGGCGGGGAAATGTCCGACCGTTCCGAGGAGCGGCCGGCCTTTGAGAGCAGAGTTCCCGATGCGCTCTCCGGCGGGAGAAGATCCAGCGCAAACCTTTTCGACGAAGAGGAAGACCGCGAAGAGGACGATCTCTTTTCGGGCGGGGGAGAAGCGGAGGAGGCTCCCAAGCCCGCACGGCACATCTATAAGCAATATAATCCGCCTTCGCTCGATCTGCTGCAGCAATATGACGGCGTGGCGAGCGTTTCCCAGGACGAGGTAGACCGCAACTCTGCGATCATTGTGGAGACGCTGGCGGGATTCCGCGTGGATGCGGAGGTCGTGAAGGTGACGGTCGGTCCGTCGGTGACGCGGTACGATATCGATATCCCCCGCAATATGACCGTGCGCATGGTCACCAAACACGATGAGGAGATCGCTCTGCGTCTGCATGCCCGCGACGGCGTAAACATGTACTCCAATTCGGAGATCGGCGCAGTCTCCGTCGAGGTCCCCAATGCCGTCCGCGCGACGGTCGGGCTTCGTTCGGTGATGGAGTCGGAAGATTATCGCAACGCCAAGCCGGGGTCTCTGATGTTCGCCATCGGAAAGGACATCGAAGGAAGAAATATCTGCGGGAATATCGTCAAGATGACGCATATCCTCGTCGCGGGTACGACCAACGCCGGAAAGAGCGTCTGCCTGAACGCCATGCTGATCAGTCTGATCTGCAAATACTCTCCGGAGGATCTGCGGCTGATCCTCGTCGATCCCAAGAAGACGGAATTCACGGTCTTTGAAGGGCTGCCGCATCTGATGATCAACGAGATCATCTCGGACGCACAGAAGGCGATCTCCGCGCTGAATTGGGCGATCAAGGAGATGGAGCGCAGGTACGATCTGTTCAAACAAAAGACGCAGTCCGGCTATGCGGTTCGGAACGTCGACGAATACAATCTCAATCTGGTGGGGGACGAGCAGAAACTCTGCAAGATCGTCATTGTGGTGGACGAGCTCGCCGATCTGATGTCGGTTGCAAAGAAGGACATCGAGGAGCGGATCCAGCGGCTCACGCAAAAGGCACGTGCGGCGGGCATCCATCTCGTATTGGCTACGCAACGGCCTTCGGTCGACGTCATCACGGGCGTCATCAAGGGAAATCTGCCCACTCGGATTGCGTTCCGCGTCATTCAGGAGGTGGATTCCCGCACCATTCTCGACGAGTCGGGCGCAGAAAAGCTGCTCGGCGCGGGCGACATGCTGTTCAAGACGGGCGGCATGTTCAACTGTCTGCGCGTACAGGGCGCGTTTCTTGACTCCAAGGAGTTGCAGACGATCGTTGAGGACATCAAGCAAAACAACGAATGCTATTTCGATCCCAACGTAGCGGATTATATCAATCGCGAAGAGCAGCAGAGCGGCGGCGAAGGTTCTGAAGACTATACCGACGACGGATCTGTCGATCCGCAGTATATCAGGGCGCTGGGGATTGCCGTCAAACTCGGGTCCGCGTCCATCTCCCTGATTCAGCGCAAGTGTTCGGTCGGGTATAATCATGCGGGCAAGATCATGGAGTGGATGGAGCTGATGGGCTACGTCTCTCCCTTCGACGGGAAGGCGAAGGCGCGCACCGTGCTTTTGACCAAAGAGGAATACGAGAGTAAATACGGGAGCTTGGATTGATGCAGAAGACGTTCGGGATGATCTCGCTCGGATGTGACAAAAACCGTGTGGACGGAGAGCGGCTTTTGGGGGAGATCCGAAGGCATGGCTGCAAGATCACAGACGATCTTGCCGAGGCGGAGGTGCTCATCGTGAACACCTGCGCGTTTCTGAACGAGGCGCGCAAGGAAGCGATCGATACCGTGCTGGAGGGCAACCGCTATCGGAAAGAGGGCAAACTCGAACGCATCGTCGTTGCGGGCTGTTTGCCCGAAAAATTTGCAGACGAGCTGTATCCGGCGCTCACGGAGGCGGACGTGTTTTTGGGCATCGACGATGTTTCGGAACTCTTTCCCGCGCTGGAGCGCTCTTTTGCGGGGGAGCGGGTGAACGCCGTCGGGACGGGTTTGCACGGCGCGCTCCTGCCTCGGGTTCTCACGACCCCCGCGCACTATAAATATCTCAAGATTGCGGAAGGCTGTTCCAATCACTGCACCTATTGCCTGATCCCGCGCATCCGCGGTCCCTTTCGTTCCTATCCGCAGGATGCGCTGCTTTCCGAAGCGGAAGAACTGGGTCCGACGGAAGAACTGATCCTCGTGGCGCAGGATGTGACCCGTTATGGCGAAGATCGGGGTGAGAACGAACTGGTTACTCTGCTCAGACGCCTTACGTCGCTCGAGACGGTGCATTCCGTTCGGTTGCTTTACTGTTATCCGGAGCGGATCACGCAGGAGCTGATCGACGAGTTGGCGCGCAATCCCAAGCTTGTGAAGTATCTCGATCTGCCGCTGCAGCATTCGGAAGACCGCATTCTGCGGCTTATGGGAAGAAAGGGAACGCGTGCAGACTATCTTGAATTGTTGGGGAAGCTTCGGCGAGAGGTCCCCGGCATTGCGCTCCGTTCGACCTTCATCGCGGGATTCCCTTCGGAGACCGAGGAGGAGCATCGGGCGCTCTGCTCTTTTTTGGAGGAGGCAAACCTGCAGAACTGCGGATTTTTTGCCTATTCGCGCGAACCGGAGACGGCCGCGTTTCGCATGAAGGAACAAGTTCCCGTCTCCGTGCGCAAACGGCGGGTGCGGGAATTATACGCGGTGCAAAGGGAGATCTCCCGCGCTTTTTTGCAGAATTTCGTGGGAAAAACGCTGCGCGTCGTCTGCGACGGGATCGATTACGAGAAATCCTGTTTTTTCGGGCGGGCGTATTTTCAGGCGCCCGAAGCAGACGGACTCGTCTATTTCACCTCTTCCCGCGCACGAGAAGGGGAAAGCTGTGACGTGACGGTCGATCGCGCCGATATTTATGATCTATACGGACATACAGAGGTGAACCAAGCATGAATTTGCCGAACAAGATTACGCTGACGCGGATCCTTATGATCCCGGTATTTGCCGTCGTCTTTTATCTTGACGTCATTCCCTATCATTTCCTGATTGCGGCAGCGGTGTTCGCGGTCGCCGCGCTCACCGATTTTCTGGACGGACACATTGCGCGTTCGCGGGGATTGGTGACCGATCTGGGAAAGTTTCTCGATCCGATCGCAGACAAAGTACTGGTCTCGACCGCTTTGATTCTGCTGCTGACGCGTCCCGCCGTATTTGAAGTTTCTTTTCTTGCGGGCTGGGGAATCACCTTCGCCGGCATATCCATTGCCGTTATTTTGGCGCGGGAGCTGATCGTGAGCGGATTCCGCATGGTCGCGGCGGGAAAGAACGTCGTGCTCGCCGCGGATCGCTACGGAAAACTCAAGACGACCTTTCAGGACATCGCGATCACCGTGCTTTTGGCGGCTTCCGATTTGCTCGATTGCATTGTCGGAGAGATCGCGGCAATCGGCGGCATGGCGCTGTTCGTTGTCGGGCTGGTATTTACTCTGATTTCGGGGATCAATTACATCGTGAAAAACAGACGGGTTCTTCAGAGCGGACCCGAGGAAGAGACCAAAGAATAAGGAGCGAGATGAAATACGCGGCGGCGGTGCTTCGCAACAAAAGAAATTCCCTGTCTTCCGTGCGGTACGGCGTCGTGACGGACGCTTTTCTTTCCGGAGGAATCGTGTTCGACGAGGTCGTCTTTTTGTCTTATGACGATGAGGAGGCGGTTTCTTCTGCGCTTTCCCGGCTATGCGTGCAGTGCGACGGGGTTTTTCTCATATGCGACAAGGTGCTGCTCTCTTTGGCGCGCGCCGCCCTTTCGGTTGCGGCGGGAAAGCCGTTTGCGGGGGGCTATCTGCTCGATACGCCCGTTTGTCTTTTCGGCGTGCTTCCCGCCGGGGAACGGGGTGCGGAGATCGTAAAGGAGGAGGTTGTCGCCGCTGTGGACAGACGGCGGGGAGAGAGTTTTTCCCGTACGGTGATCCGCACAATGTCCGCGCCTTCGGAGCGTGTGTTTTCCGCGCTCTCCGCCGCGCAGGATGCGGCAGGCGAGGAGGTCGTCTTTCATATGAGCGAAGAGGACGGCTGCGGCAGAATCGAGCTTCTCTACAATCAGCGCGCGCCCAAAGTGACCGTGGACGAGGCGACCCGCATTCTCGCGAGCGAGCTTTCCGACTATGTCTATGCGATGGAGGATGTGAGCATCAAGCAGCGCCTGGCGGATGTTTTGCGTCTGCACCGTCTGCGCATTTCTGTGGCGGAATCTTTTACGGGGGGCGGCGTGTGTCACGAGATCGTCTCCGTTGCGGGAGCGAGCAAAGTTTTCTATGAAGGGCTGAATACCTACGACAACGACTCCAAAAAGGAACGGCTCGGCGTTTCAGAATATACGTTGCGCACGAAAGGCGCCGTTTCGAGCGAGACTGCCTACGAAATGGCGGCGGGATTGCTCAAAGGCGGGCACTGCGACGTGGCGCTTTCGACGACCGGCATTGCGGGGCCGGAGTCGGACGGGACAGACAAACCCGTGGGGCTGTGTTTTATCGGCGTCGGAACTGCCGAACGGATCAGAGTGTTCCGCTTTCAGCTGGAAGGAGAGCGGGAGACGATCATGAACCGCGCGGTCAATCTCGCGCTCTTCCTCGCCTATAAAGAGATCAACGGCTGAAACGCCGTTACATACAAATCCAAGACAACGGAAGGAGCAATATGGTTAACGAAGAAAAGAGAAAGGCGCTCGACGCCGTATTGTCGCAGATCGAAAAATCTTACGGCAAGGGCGCGATCATGAAACTCGGGGAACACGGAGGGGAGCTGGACGTGGAAGTCATTCCGACGGGATGTCTCTCCCTTGACCTTGCGCTCGGGATCGGCGGGCTTCCCCGCGGCAGAATGGTGGAAATTTACGGACCGGAATCTTCGGGAAAAACGACGGTCGCCCTGCACGCGGTGGCGGAAGCGCAAAAACTCGGCGGCATTGCGGCGTTTGTCGACGCGGAGCACGCGCTCGATCCCGTCTATGCCAAAAAACTCGGAGTCAATCTGGACGAACTGTACGTCGCACAGCCGGATACGGGGGAGCAGGCGCTCGATATCGTCGACGCGTTGGTGCGCTCTTCCGCAGTGGATATCATCGTCGTGGACTCGGTTGCGGCGCTCACGCCCAAAGCGGAGATCGAGGGGGACATGGGGGATTCGCATGTCGGGCTGCAGGCCCGCCTGATGAGTCAGGCACTCAGAAAACTGACGGCGATTGTCAATAAGAGCAAGACTTGCGTGATCTTTATCAATCAGCTTCGCGAAAAAGTCGGCGTGATGTTCGGAAATCCGGAGGTGACGCCGGGCGGAAAGGCGCTCAAGTTCTATGCCTCCGTCCGCATCGATGTGCGCAAGACGGATATTCTCAAGGATACGGAGGGCGCGGCGGGCAACCGTACGCGCGCCAAAGTGGTGAAAAACAAGCTCGCACCGCCGTTCCGCCAGGCAGAATTTGATATCATGTACGGCGAGGGCATCTCGCAGGAAGGCTGTATCCTCGATCTCGGCGTGCAGTACGACATCATCAAAAAGAGCGGGGCGTGGTACAGCTACAACGACAGCAAACTCGCAAACGGAAGGGAAAAGATGCGGCAGTTCCTCAAGGACAACGAGGAATTGGCGAAGGAAATCGAGGAGAAAATCCGCCTTGCCGCGAAAGGAAGCCCTGTCGATGCGATCGCGGGCGGCGAGGAGGCGACGGTCTGAGGGAGGACGCGGCATGAAACATGCATTTGTGAAGGTACGCGCAAGTTCGCCCGCGCTTCGCGTGGGGGATCCGCAGTTCAATGCAGAGCGGATCGCGGAGGAGATCGCGCGCGCGGAAGAGGACGGAACAGAGCTGCTCGTCTTGCCCGAGCTTTCGCTTTCGGGATATACCTGCGGCGATCTGTTCCTGCACGGCGAACTGCTCGCAGGATGCGAGCGGGCGCTTCGTACGGTTGTCGGGGCGACGGAAGGGAAAAGGCAGCTGGTCTTTGTCGGGCTGCCCGTTGCCATCGGAGCGAATCTCTATAACTGTGCGGCCGCTCTGTTCGGAGGAAAACTGCTTGCGCTCATTCCGAAGACCTGTCTTCCCGGATACGGAGAATTTTACGAGCCGCGGCATTTTACTGCCGCGGACAAAGAGACAAAAACCGTCTTTTTCTGCGGAGAACATATCCCGTTCGGAACGCGCATCCTGTTCAGAAATGAGCAAAACCCTGCCTTTTGTGTCGGCTGCGAGATTTGCGAAGATCTCTGGGCGCCGGTGTCGCCCTCCCTTTCTCATGCGGCGGCGGGAGCGAATATCATTGTCAACCTCTCCGCGAGCAACGAGACGGTGGGGAAACTCGACTATCGCAGACTGCTCGTAAAATCGCAGTCGGGAAAGCTGTGCTGCGGGTACGTCTATGCGGATGCCGGTCGGGGGGAGTCGACCTCGGACATGGCGTTCGCGGGGCACAACCTCATCGCCGAGAACGGGATACTGCTTTCGGAGAGTCTGCCGTTTTCGGGCGGGCGTGCGGAGAGCGAGATCGACGCGGGATTTCTCGAACGGGAGCGGAGACGTCTGACGACGTTCCGCACGGAGGAGGGCGGCTATACCGTGCTCTCCTTTTCCGCAGGAAACCGGGAAGGGGAACTTACGCGGAAGGTCGATCCCGAACCCTTTGTGCCGCAGGGCAGAGAGCTGGAGAAGCGCTGCGGACTCATTCTCTCCATTCAGTCGAGCGCGTTGGCCAAGCGCCTAGAGGATACGAAGGCGAAGACGGCGGTCGTCGGGATTTCGGGCGGACTGGATTCCACGCTGGCGCTGCTTGTCGCCGTGCGCGCGTTCGACTTCCTTCAGCGGCCGCGGGAAGGCATACTCGCCGTCTCGATGCCGGGGTTCGGAACGACGCTTCGGACAAAGAACAACGCCATGGCGCTCATGCAGGCAACGGGCGTCTCGATGCGGACGATAAACATCGGCGGTTCGGTCAATCGGCATTTCAAGGACATCGGGCATGATCCCGAGGATCGAAATGTGACGTATGAAAACGCACAGGCGCGCATGCGGACGATGATTTTGATGGATCTTGCCAACGAAACGGGCGGGCTTGTCATTGGGACGGGAGATCTGTCCGAACTGGCGCTGGGCTGGTGCACTTACAACGGCGATCATATGAGCATGTATGCCGTCAACTGTTCGGTGCCGAAGACGCTCGTGAAGTCTTTGGTGGCGTACGAGGGGAAAAGGTTGGGCGGCAGGATCGAAGCCGTTCTGCGGGGGGTGCTGAATACGGAGATTTCGCCCGAGCTGCTTCCGCCCGATGAAAGGGGGGAGATCGCTCAAAAGACGGAGGACCTCATCGGTCCGTATGAGCTGCACGATTTTTATCTCTATTCCTTTTTGCGGCGCGGCGATCCGCCCGCAAAGACGTTCTTTCTCGCACAGATCGCCTTTCGGGATCGCTATGATCGGGCGACGCTGAAGAAGTGGCTTGTGAACTTTTACAGACGGTTTTTCTCTCAGCAGTTCAAGCGCAACTGCGTTCCGGACGGCGTGAAGATCGGTTCGGTCAGTCTCTCTCCGCGTGCCGACTGGAGGATGCCGTCGGACGCTTCCGCCGCGCTTTGGCTGGAAGAAGCGGAGAATTTATAACGAAAAGATTGTAAATGATCGGGAGGATGCTATGAGTTTCGATAAAAGTTTTGTCTGGGGAGCGGCGACCGCTTCCTATCAGATCGAGGGCGCCGCATATGACGCGGACAAGGGGCTGAACATTTGGGATGTCGCCTCCGCCACGAAAGGAAAGATCTTCGAGGGGCACTCCGGGGAGGTCGGATGCGATCATTTTCACCGTTTCCGCGAGGACGTCGCTCTCATGAAGCAGATGGGCCTGCAGGCGTATCGGTTTTCGATCAACTGGGCGCGGCTCATGCCGGACGGGACGGGAAAAGTCAGCGAGGCAGGGAAGAAGTTCTATCTCGATTTGCTTGAGGAGCTTACGTCTGCGGGCATCGAACCTTGGATCACCCTCTTTCACTGGGATTATCCTTATGCGCTCTATCTGCGGGGAAGTTGGCTGAATCCGGACAGTCCCGCATGGTTTGAGGAGTATGCCGCCGTCTGTGCCGAATTGTTCGGGGCATATACGAATAAATTTATTCTCATCAACGAGCCGCAGTGTTTCATCGGGTTGGGATATGCCTACGGCGGACACGCTCCGTTTCTCACCCTTCCTACGAAAGAGGTCATGCTCTGCGCGCACAACGTGCTGCTGGCGTGCGGACGCGCCGAGAAACGCATCCGCGCGGTCTGTTCTCATCCGGTGCAGATCGGATTCGCGCAGGCTTATTCGCCTGTCATGCCGACGAAGGACTCGGAATACGAGCTCGCAAAGAAAAAATCGCTCTCCTGCGCGCGCGATTTCTGGGGAATTACCTATTGGACGGATCCTCTCATCTTCGGGAAATATCCCGAGGATGCGCTCTCGTGGATGAAAGAAGAAGGGTTCTCTTTTGACGAAAAGGACATGAAAACCATTCAGAGCAAGATTGACTTCTACGGGCTGAATACCTACTCGGGAAGCTATCTGACCGAGCAAGACGGAAAGGAAGTCGTGCCCGCGGTCCCGCCCACCGTTCCCAAGACGGACATGCGTTGGAATGTCTATCCCGATGTCCTCTATTACGGACCCAAATATGTCTATGAGCGCTACGGTCTGCCCATCGTTTATACGGAGAACGGCGTCGCGCTTACCGAGTGGAAGGATCTCAACGGGGAGATCAACGACGACTGCCGCATCGATTTCGAAAAACGGTATCTGCGCGCCCTGCACAGAGCGGCGCAGGAGATCCCCGTGAAGGGATATTTTTACTGGTCTCTGATGGACAATTTTGAATGGGCGGAAGGATTTTCCAAAAAATTCGGCCTCATCCACATCGATTACGCGACGGGGGAACGGACGCCGAAGAAGAGTGCGTCCTGGTATCAGAAAGTCATCGAGAGCAACGGAGAAGAGATCTTCCGCTGAAAAACGGAAATAACGACAAAGAGCCGCGGTCCCGGAAGGACCGCGGCTCTTTGTCTGCCGTCAAATTTATGCCTGCGGTTTAAGCCCCTGCAGCACGGTGTCGGGCGCCTGTTCGTAGCGTGCGAACGCCTCGGAGAAGCGGCCTCTTCCCTGCGTCATGGAGCGCAGCGTCGTCGCATAGGTGAGCACTTCGGATTTGGGCGCCTCCGCCGTGATGACCTGCATGTCTTCCTGTGCGTCCATGCCGAGGATGCGCCCTCTGCGCTTGTTCAGATCGCCCATGACGTCTCCGACATATTGCTCGGGAACGGCGATCTTCAGTCTGGAGATGGGTTCGAGCAGGACGGGGGAGGCGTTTTTCATGCCCTCTTTGAAGGCGATCTCTGCCGCCGACTTGAACGCCGCTTCCGAAGAGTCGACTTCATGGTAGCTTCCGTCGTAGAGGACGGCCTTCATGCGGATGACGGGATATCCCGCAAGCACGCCGTGAGGCAGGCATTCGATAATGCCCTTTTCCACGGCGGGGATGTATTGCTTGGGCACCGTTCCGCCGACGACTTCTTCTGCGAACTCGAAGTCTTTTTCCGTCGGTTCGAAACGCATCTTACAGTGACCGTACTGTCCGTGCCCGCCCGTCTGTTTTTTGTATTTCCCTTCCGCAAGCGCCTTGCCGCGGATGGTCTCTTTGTAGGCGATCAGCGGCGTTTTCAGATCCGCTTCCACGCCGAACTTGGATTTGAGTTTCTTCTGGATGACGTCGAGCTGCACTTCGCCCTGTCCGCCCGCAAGCGTCTCTCCCGTTTCGGGATCTTTGACCACGCAGAAGCTCTTGTCTTCCTCCGCAAGCCGCGCAAGCCCGGAAAAGACCTTGTCTTCCGTGCCGCGCACTTTTGCATAAACTGCCATATAGATGACGGGCTTGGGGAAGGGGATGGGATCGAATTTTACGGGCGCGTTCTCATCGCAGAGCGTGTCGCCCGTGCTCGTATTCGTGAGTTTGTTCACGGCGCCGATGTCTCCTGCGTTGAGCTCGTTGACCGGAGTCTGTTTCTTTCCGTTGATGAGATAGATCGCGTTGATGCGTTCCTGCGTGCCCGTATTGGGATTAAGAACGGTCATGCCCGATTTCAGGGTTCCGCGGCAGACGCGGAGATAGTTGAGTTTTCCGACGAAGGGGTCGACCGCCGTCTTGAACACCTGTCCCGCAAAGGGCTTGTCCTCTTCGCAGCGGATGCCGATCACGGTATCCGTCTTGAGATCGGTCGCGGGAAGCTCGCTGCGTTCCGCCGCTTCGGGAAGATATTTTACGATCTCGTTCATGAGGTTGATGACGCCCTTGTTTTGCAGGGCGCTGCCCGCCATGACGGGAATGACATTGATGTTATAAATGCCTTTCCGAATGCCGTGGATGGTGTCTTCTTTGTTGAGGAACCCGTCTTCGAAATATTTTTCGAGCAGAACGTCGTCGTTCTCTGCCGCCGTTTCCATGAGCGCCATCTTCATCGTCTCGAAGTCGCGCGCGTACTCTTCGGGCACGGAGATCTGTTCGGGACCCGTTCCCGTGAAGCGGAACGCACGCTCGGTGAGCGCGTTCACAACGCCGACCATCTTGTTCCCCTCCATCATGGGGATCTGAATGGGGGCGATCCGGTTCTTGTATTTTTCCTGCAGCGCCCGTACGGTACCCGTGTAGTCTGCATTCTCCTTGTCCATGCCGTTGATAAAGATAATGAGCGGCTTTTTGTGTTTGAGGCATTGGGAGATCGCCTTCTCTGCGCCGACCGTTACGGATCCGTTCGCACCGCATACGACGATCGCCGCGCCGCAGGCGCGCATCGCCTCGTTGAATTCGCCTTCGAAATCGTAGAAACCGGGCACGTCGAGAAGATTGATCTTGACGTTCATCCAGGTCGTATAGGCGGCGGAGAGGGAAATGGAGATCTTGCGTGCGATCTCCTGTTCGTCAAAGTCGGACACCGTCGTTCCGAGATCGGTTTTCCCCATGCGTTCGATCGTGCCGCCGTTGAAGAGAATGGCATCGCAAAGGGTGGTCTTGCCCTCGCCGCTGTGACCGATGATGGCGATGTTGCGGATGTTGCTTGCGGATATGCTCATAGTTATGGTACCCCTTTTGGTTAGATGTCGTATCGGAAAAACAGCCGCCGCGCTGTGCGGCAAAAATCCCCGTACCCTCCATTATACAGAAATTTCGGAAAAAATCAAGGGGGAGGGGAAAAATAATTTCGTTTTTTGCAAGCGGATCGCAAAAATTTTGCCCGGGAAGCGCAAAAACGCACAGAGGCGAGTGCGGCAGAGACATTTTCAAATCCTCCGTCTTGACAAACAGGGCAAAAGCCTTTATAATAAGTTCGATACATATGAGGCGGCAAAAGATGAAAAGACAAAGAGGAGCGGCGTTGGCGCTTGCGTTGGTGTTGTGCGTCTTTGCGGCGGGATGCGCCCAAGAGCACAGTCATGTGCTGAGGTATTGCGGCGCGGTGGAACCCGCCTGCACGGAGAACGGAATGCAGGAGCACTGGGAGTGCGAGATATGCGGAGCGCTTTTTTACGACGAGGAGGGAAATCTTCCCGCGACGGAGATCGGGATTCCCGCGCTCGGTCATAATCTTGTCTCGGAGACGATTTTGGAAGCGACTTGCGAAGAGGCGGGATTGCGGCACTCGGTCTGTCTTCGCTGCGGGCAGGAAGTCTTGCGGGAGGAGATCCCCGCGGAGGGCCATATTTTTAAGTCTTATGTCATCACGCAGAACGCAACCTGTACCAGGGAGGGGGAAAAGGTGCGCACTTGCGTCGTCTGTTCCAAAACGGAAACGGTCTCCATCCCGATGGAAGCGCATAACTGGGACACAAATAACGTCTGCAGTGTCTGTTCGTATGCTTGCCCCGTCACGGACGGTCTCGTCTTTACGGAGATCAGCGGCGAGAGCGGCACAGTCGGATATTCCGTCTCTTCGGAGGACATCCTGACGGCGAAACAGGTCTTTGTCCCGTATTATCATGAAGGGCTGCCCGTCCTCGAGATTGCCGACGGGGCGTTCCGTGACTGCAGTTCTTTGACTCGCGCAACCGTTTATGCCGCCGCGGAGCGTCTTGGTGTCTCTGCATTCCGCGGTTGTTTTGCGCTGACGGAGGCGGTGTTGCCGGAAAGTCTTTGCGAGATCGGAGCGGAGGCCTTTTACGGATGCAGGGCGCTCAGGTCTCTCTCGATCGGAAGTGCGGTGAAGGAAATCGGACGAAGTGCGTTTTACGGTTGCGGTTCGCTTGAACACATTTTCGTCGACGAAGAAAATGCGGTTTATGCGTCGGAGGGAAATTGCCTCGTCGAACGGGAGAACGCGCTTCTGATCGTGGGCGGCGCGGACGCGGAGATTCCGGACTGGATCCGAGAGATCGGCGACAACGCATTTCTCAATAACGATCACGTCGCCGAGCTGGATCTGCCCCGTACGCTTGTCCGCATCGGATCTGCCGCCTTCTACGGGTGCGGCAATCTGAAGACGGTGCGCTATGACGGGACAGTCGCGCAGTGGGAAGCTGTTTCAAAAGGGGATCTTTGGCGAGGCGGAGCACAATTCCAAGTGCTCTGTACGGACGGAGAAGCCGTATCGTAACGCAGAGACAGAAACCCGCGGACGGAAGGCCTCGTCCGCGGGTTTTGAATGCCGATGAAAAAGAGAGGGGTGCAGTCGGAAAAAGAAAAGAGGCAAGCAAGGTCGGCATGCAAGAAAAAAACAGCCATGCAAGAGAAAAAATCCCGGTAAAAAATGAAGCGCAGAAAAATCCGTTTACGGGCAGCGGGGAACCATCGCCTGACTGCCGAACCCGTCGCAGGCGCCCTTGCGCGCTTGCAGGATCATGGATGACAGCCTTACATAAACCCCACCGCCTTAGCCGGTGGGGTTCACGCGTTTTTCAAAGGGAAAAAGAGGAGACGATCACTCCCCCTCCGAGGCATTGCCGTTCGTCGTAGAGGACGGCGTATTGCCCTTCCGTGACCGCGCGCTGCGGCTTGTCGAAGAGCAGTTTCATCGTGCGGTCTCCCGTCTGTTCTGCCGTCACGTTCTGTTCTTCTTGGCGGTAGCGCAGCTTTGCCCGACAGCGGAAGCGGGTCTGAGCGGGCGGCGAGGGAATGAAGTTCATCTCTTCCACCAGACAGCCGTCCGAATACAGGGGGCTCTCATCGCCGTGGGAAACATAGAGGAGATTCTGTGTGAGGTCTTTTTTTACGACGAACCATCTGCCCGTCTCGCCCTGTTTTCCCCCGAGATCCAGCCCGCGCCGCTGTCCGAGGGTATAATACATGAGACCGAGATGTTCGCCGACTTCTTCTCCGGACAGCGTAAGAATTTTTCCGGGCTGCGCGGGAAGGTATTGGCGGAGGAAGTTGCGGAAATTGCGTTCGCCGATGAAACAGATCCCCGTTGAATCCTTCTTTTTTGCCGTGGACAATGCGTTTTCGCGCGCAAGGCGGCGCACCGCTTCTTTGGAAAGGTCGGCAAGAGGGAAGAGAACGTCTTTGAGCTGCGCTTGGGAAAGCTGATTCAAAAAATACGTTTGATCTTTGTTTCGGTCTCGTGCCTTCAGAAGTCGGTGAATTTCCCCTTCATGCGAAATTCCGCAATAGTGACCGGTCGCCACCAGATCTGCGCCCAGTTTGCGGGCATATTCCTTAAACGGACCGAATTTGATCTCGCGGTTGCACAGCACGTCGGGGTTGGGGGTCCTGCCCGCACGGTATTCGTTGAGAAAATGAGAGAAGACACGGTCGAGGTATTCTCTGGAAAAGTCCGCGACGAAATAGGGAATGCCGAGTGTTCCGCAGACCCGCTTTACGTCCTCGAAATCCTCCTCAGCGGAACAGACGCCGTTTTCGTCGCGCTCTTCCCAGTTCCGCATGAACAGCCCGACGACGCGGTATCCTTGTCTTTGAAGCAGAAGTGCGGCAACCGAACTGTCTACTCCGCCGCTCATGCCGACAACGACCGTCTTTTGAGGCATTTGAGCGCCCTCCCGAAAAAATTTTTCTAAAATTATACCACAAATGCCCGAAAATAGAAAGCATTTTCTGAGGAAATGTGTTATAATGGTCAAGAGCGGGCAAAAAGAGAACGTGTTTGTCCGCGACAGGTGCCCGTGGTGGAATTGGATACCATAAAGGCCTCCGACGCCTTCGGTCCGGGTTCGAGCCCCGGCGGACACACCAAACAAAAAAGAGCGCGGAGGCGCTCTTTTTTGTTTTTCGCAGAAGGTGCGGTTCGAATCGGCAAAGTCCAAACTTTGCAAAAAGGGGTAATCTGCGGCGGGAAAGTATAAAAAGTTTTTTTTCAGGCAATCATTGAGGCGGACGGAGGAGAGGAAATGAAGAAGACAGCCGTAATTTGTTTGCTGATTGCATCGATCGCTCTGATCGCAGTCTGTTTCGGAGGGGAAAAGCCTTCGAGCTCGAATCCTGCGGCATACCTGCGCGTTCACATCCGGGCAAATTCCAACGAGGAAGCAGATCAGGCGGTCAAATACCTTGTGCGGGACAGAATCGTGGCGTATCTCACTCCCGTCGTTGCGGCGAGCGAAACAAAAGAGGAGGCGATACGGGCGATCGGGCAGGCGCTCGGCGGCGCGGAGGCGGAAGCGGAGCGGACGCTGAAGGAAAACGGGTTTGAGTACGGAGCGCGGGCGAGCCTGCGGCAGGAAAAGTTTCCCACCCGCGTCTATGAGAGCGTGACATTGCCCTCCGGAGTTTACGACGCGCTGATCGTCGAGCTCGGAGAGGGGGCGGGCGACAACTGGTGGTGCGTCGTCTATCCGCCGCTCTGCTTTGCGGGCGGCGAGCAGAACGTGGTCTATCGGAGCAAGATCGCAGAAATCATTGCGGATTTTTTCGGAAAATGAAAAAGGGAAACCGTCTCCGCGCCGCGGCGCGAAGACGGTTTTTTTGTATCGCAAAACCCGCGGATCGTCTGCGGGACAGGTTTTGTTGCGAGAGCAAACGAGCCGATGAAAAGACAAGAGATCGGAAAAAGCAAGCAAACCGTTGACGCGGGAACGACAGGGGCGGAAGCTTCGCTGACGGGAGCGGGGAAGCGTCGCGCGGCGGACGAATCGCCCCGTATGCGGCTTGCCGCTTCCGCCAGAAAGGAGGACGACGGTTTGAAACGGCTTTGTGACCGACAGGAGGCGAGGGATCACGCATAATTTTTCTGCGGTTGCAAACATTACAGGCAGGAGGAAGTTATGAAGAGAATTTTGGCAACCGGCGCGTTGACGTTTGCGCTTGCCGCGTTCGCCGCGACTCCGTTCGCGGTGCAGGCGGTCACGGGCGTAAGGAGCGCAGCCGATACGGCGCAGACTGCCGTCGTCGAAGCCGCCGTCCTCAGACAGGGCAGCACGGGCGGCGAGGTGAAGGAAGTCCAGCGCAGATTGAAACTTTGGGGCTATTATTCGGGCGCTTTGGACGGGGTTTTCGGCGTCGAAACTCGGAAGGCGGTGATCTCCTTTCAAAAAAAGAACGGACTGACCGCAGACGGAGTCGTGGGGAAATCGACCTATGCCGCACTGGGCATGAACGATTCTTACCGTGTGCTGGAGGGGAATACTCCTTCTTCTTCGGGAGGTTCGGCGAGTGTCTCTTCCGATCTCTACCTCTTGGCAAAGGTGATCTATGCCGAGGGAAGAGGGGAGATTTATACGGGGCAGGTTGCGATCGGCGCGGTCGTTCTCAATCGCGTAAAAAGTTCGTCGTTCCCCAACACGATCGCGGGCGTTGTCTATCAGCCCGGCGCGTTTACGGCTGTGAGCGACGGGCAGATCAATCTGGAGCCCGATCAGACGGCATACAATGCCGCGCGGGACGCCATGAACGGCTGGGATCCCACATACGGATGTCTTTACTATTACAATCCCGCTGTGGCGACGAGCGCCTGGATCTTCGACAGACAAACGGTGACGGTCATCGGCAGACACGTGTTTGCAATATAAGGAGGAGATATGGAAGAGAATCAGATCGGAAAAAATAAATCCAGCGGCGCGCAGAAGGTCGAAACGATCATAGAGCGCGAAGCCGATGTGCGCAGCGGCGAAGCCGAGACGGAGCGCACGCAGAAAAAACGCGTTGCGTCCAAGAGCGGGACGAGCGCGAAAGAACAGGAAACGCGTGCGGCAAAAGAGCGGCTTGCAGAGGCGAAAAAGCGCGCGGAACAACGGGCGGAACGCAGGCAAAAGAGAGAGGCGCACGCCGCAGAAGTCAGACGCCGCCGCATTGAAAAAAGACAGAAACAGCTGGCCCGCAGGGAATTGCTTGCGAGCGAAACGCAGATCGAGCGGCAGAAGCGGCTGGCACGGGAGAAAAAGGAGCGTGCAGCGCTCCGCAGACAGCGGCGGGAGGCGCAGGAAAAAGCGCGCGCACAGAAAATGCAGGCGCGCGAAGCGGCACACGAGCGGAGAGCGCAGGAGCGTCGCAAGAAACGGGAAGAAGACAGGGCGCGCAGAAAGCGTACGCCCGGTTTCGGCGGATGGCTTGCCGCAGTCATCTCGTTGGGCGCCGCCTGTCTCGTGCTCGCCGCCGTCGTGACGACGGGAGCGGTTCGGATAAAAGATATGGCGAACGAACGGACGGGCGGATATCGCGCGACTCTTTACGAAATGGTCTCCGTGTCCGGTGAAATGGATGACAATCTGAGCAAATTGCGTATCTCCACGGGGGCAAAAGAACAGCAGAAGCTGCTCACGGATCTGATCGTAGACAGCGCGCTCTGGGAGAGCGTACTCGAGAGACTGCCCGTAAGTTCGGCGGCAGGAACAGAACTTTCAGACTTTGTCAACCGTACGGGAAATTATGCGAGAATGCTTTTGAAAAAAGTCTCTGCGGGAGAGGCGCTCAGTGAGACGGAGAAGAATACGATTGCCTATCTCGAGCAGATCAACGCCGCGCTCTACGGAGAGATGAACGCACTCTCCACCCATCTTTCCCGAAAGGAATTTACCGAATTCCTCGCGGGGAAAGGGGGCGAAATCGCACAAAAATTCGATCAGATGGGGTTGGCAACTTTGCAGGAACCCGAAGAAATTGTGGATGCACCCTTCTCTCGGGAAGGAAATGTGGGAATCAACCGTCTCGAGGGGATGGAAGAAGTGAGTATCTCGCGGGCGGAAGAGCTGGTTCGGGAATATTTCGCGCAGGAAAATCTCTCCGAAATTCGCTATGCGGGTGAAACGGTCGCAAGAAATGCAACGTGTTATAATTTTGTGCTCACCGACGGAAAGAGCGGAGAGAAATTTGCGCAAATCACCAAGGCGGGCGGAAAACTTGCTTTCTTCGACACTTACGAACGCTGCGGACAGAAAAACTTTGACCTTGGAGCCTGCGATGCGCTGGCGCGCGAATTCCTTGCAAAGCTGGGGATCGAAGAAGTGGATGCGGTTTGGCTTTCAGACGGAGACGGCGTGGCAGATCTCACCTATGTGGGAGTGCAGAACGGGATTCGCGTCTATCCGGACAGGATCCGCGTCCGCGTCTGCGAGAGCAAGGGGAGCGTGATCGGAGTCGACGCGATGAACTATTGGCTCAATCATGCGGAACGCAGCTTCGGGGAAACGCTCACGCGCGAACAGGCGCAGGAAAAATTGAGCGCGGAACTCGTTCCTTACAGCGCGCATCTTGCGCTTGTTCCGATCGACGGCGAAGAAGTTCTCGTGCATGAGTTTGCCTGCAACTGCGGAGAGGAAGAATTTATTCTCTATCTCGACGCGTATACGGGCGAAGAAGTGCAGATCTATCGCGTACACGACGGGGCGATGGGAAGCTATCTGAAATAACGGTTTGCGGCGCATATGCACCGCGGTCCGCAGACGAAGAGATGTCTGCGGACCGCGTATTTTTTGCCGAATAAGTTTTCATATGCAGAGGAAGTTGCTTTTTTTTTGAGATTGTGCTATCCTTTTTTAGAGGTGTGAAATGAAACTTCCCGAAGAGATCGCAATGCTGGTGAGTTTTGTCAATATGAAGCTGCGCGACGGATACGATTCGCCGGAGAGCCTCTGCGAAGATCTGTCCGTCTCCTGCGAGGAACTGAAGGAGCGTCTGCTTGCGGCGGGATATGTCTATCGGGAGGAGCAGAACGCGTTCCGCCCGCTGTGACGCAGCCGCCGGGGAAGGAGGGGAAATGGAAGTCGTATTGTGGGTCGCCGTCGGCATTGTCTGTGCGGTGGCGCTCTATTATCTGCTGACGATGCTCTGTGTGGGGATCGTCTTTTCCGTGATATACGGAAGGACTTCTCACGCTCATTCCCGCCGCGCCCTTTTTTCGGATCTTCCGCACATTCCTATCGACCGCTCCGTCGTATCCTACGGCAAAAAAAAGCATTTCTGCGTATATTTGCTGGGACAGGAGAACACGAAGGGGCTCGTCGTCGTCTCTCACGGGATCCGGGACCGCGGCGAGGGATATTTTTTGGAGGCGCGGGGTTTTTTGCGGCAGGGATACCGTGTGCTGCTCTACGACGCGACGGGGAGCGGTGCCTCTTCCGGCAGGTCGCAGCGCGGTTTGCCGCAGTCGGCGATCGATCTGGACCGCGTGCTTCGCTGGGCAGAGCGGCAGAAGGCGTTCGACGGACTTCCGTTCTGTCTGTTCGGTCACAGCTGGGGCGGATATGCGGTCTGCGCCGTATTCCGCATTCATCCTCATCCGCGGGTGCGCGCGGTCTGCTCGCTCTCGGGATATAACGATTCCTGCAAAATGCTTTTCGAGGGGGTGGCGACGGAATCCGTACATTTCGGACGGTTTGTCTATCCCGTGCTGCGTCTCATGCAATTTCTCCGCTTCGGCAGAGGAATGTACCTGACGGCGGATAAAGGCATCGCGCTAGCGCAGGACACCAGGTTCCTCATCCTTCACGCGCAGGAGGACGAGGTGATCCGTGCGGAAGGGGCGGGGATCTATGCATTGCATTCCAAACGCGCCTGCGCGCGCGTCCGTTTCGAACTTCTGCCGGGAAGAGGACATCTCAATGCGACGCTTTCGCCTGCTTCCCTTGCGTTGGACAGAGAACAGGACGAACGGGCAAGGCAGATCATGAAAGGGAAGCGGGGGTTCATGAGCGAAAAGAAGGAAGAAGTGTTTTTCGCGCCCATCGACCGCGCGGCAAGGATCGCGCTCTCCGAGCCGGATCCCGCGCTCTTTGAGAAGATCGACGCCTTTTTTCAGGAGGACTGAAATGTCTCGTTACGATCTGATGAAGCTGTTTTCCGCCTATGACGGGGAGGTCTCGGAAGGAGACTTCACTCCCGAAGAGCTTGCGGAGTATCTCAGGGCGGTCCGAAGCGAAAAGGAGGCCCTTTCTCCTGCGGAATGGAAGGCGCGCTATTTTGAAAAATATGACGACATAAAGGATTCTTCGCTCAAAAAGCAGGATTGGTGAAAGAGCCTTCCCGTCGGGGAAGGCTCTTTTCTTGCACCAGGAAATCCCGCATCGTCCCCGGGTGCGAAATCGGCTTTTCCGATGGGAAAAAGAGGAAACGGCAGAAAAGCAAAGAGAAAAAAGAAGTTAATATAAAAGCCAACGGAAAAAACAAGACGGAAAGAGGGAGCAAGTCGGAATACGCACGAAAGCGATCCGTTTACGGGGAGAAAACAACCATTGCATGACCGATGGACCGACATGGGCGTTCTTGCGTGCCGCCGGGAACCTCGAGATAAACAGCCCGAAACAGCAAAACCACCGGCTCAGCCGGTGGTTTTTCCTTGCGTTACGGAGCGCAGGTATGGTCCGCAGAGGATTTTGGCCCGTCGATCGCATGCGAAAACGCCGCGTTTTCGCATGCGATCGACGAAGAGGGCGAGCGGGATGCCGAGCGCGTATACCCAGAGCGCCTCGGTGGCGAGCATGGAGGCAAAATAGGTCCAATAGCTTGCCGCCGCCGTTCCGTAGGAGAGATCGCCGCACAAGAAGACAATGACGGCGGGAATGGCAAATGCGTTGAAGAGCACGGGAAAGAGCCCGCCAAGTCCCGCTTTCAGGGCAAAGTTTCCCACGGTGCGGCCGACGATCCCGGTGAGCGCCGCGGCGGCGAGGGTCGCCAACGAGCCGATGAATACGTCGTAGACGAGAAAGGGAGAGGCGAGATTGCTCAGCATGCATGCGATGTACAGTGCGGGGATCGCCTCGGGGAAAAAGAGGGGAAGAATACAAAGCGCCTCGGCGGGTCTTATCTGCAGGAATCCCTGATAAGAGAGCGCGCCGAAGGCGTAGGTGAGCGCAACGTACAGCGCGGCGATAACGCCTGCGCGGCAGATGCGTCTTGCGGTGAAGAACTTCATATGAAAATACCTCGGTTTTTTTATTCGGAAGTGTTCTCCGAAAACCTTCCGTGCTCACGATCTTACTTCTTTTCGGAGGATTCGTCAAGCGTTTTCGCTCAGGAAAGCGATTTTGTCGGACGAAAGGCAAAAAACCAATAGATGAGCCAGAGCGCGCAAACGCCCTCGAAAGAGAAAAAGACGCGGCGCAGGATCTCTTTGCCGCCGCAGAGAAAGAGCAGAGGATCAAACCCGGTCAGGGCGCGGATCCCCGCGCACAGTCCTGCGAACACAAGACAGGCAAGACACAGATGGGTGGTCAGTTTCATGCCGTGAGTATGCGCATCCGCGCGAAAATCATTCTCGGATGCTTT
Source organism: uncultured Clostridia bacterium (assembly GCA_944372525.1). Lineage (GTDB taxonomy): Bacteria > Bacillota > Clostridia > Christensenellales > Borkfalkiaceae > Gallimonas. The sequence goes on along the minus strand of CALVZL010000009.1, from coordinate 12,627 downwards.
GCGGTCAGAGAAGATTTTCCAGCTCGAGCCGATCGAAGGAGATCTCTTCCATGAAGTCGGAGGGACGGAATACGACGCGGTTGAATTTTGCGTAGCGGAAGAGGTGGTCTTTGAGCAAGACGGGCGTGGGGACGTCCAGTTCTCCGCAGATTTCCGCGAGATATCCGAAAAAGTCCGAATAGGAGAACGTTTCCTCCCGAACATAGACCGTCTGTCTTTGAATGCGTCCCTCTTTGAGGACTTTTGCCCAAATGCGAAACATATCTCTATTATAGGATTTTTTTCGGAAAAAGCAAATCTGTTTGACAATTTTTTTGCGATTGGGTACAATGAAGATCAAAAAGGAGGCGGAAGATGACAAAACTCGAACAAGCGGTGCTTTCCGTTCTCTCTGAGGACTGCCGCATTCCGACAGAAAAGCTGTCCGTCATGCTCGGGGAGAGCGCGGAGCGGATCGACGAGACGATCCGTGCGCTCGAACGGCGGGGGGTGATCGTAAAATACTGTGCGATCACCGATTTCGACGAAGAGGAGGACGACTGCGCCGAAGCGCTCATCGAAGTCAAGGTCACGCCGCAGACGGGATCCGGATTCGACGGGATCGCGTCGGAGATCGCGCAGCATGCTGAAGTCAAAAATCTCTATCTCATGAGCGGGGCATATGATTTTGCCGTCATCGTAAGATCGGGTTCGATCCGCGGAATTTCCCGCTTTATTTCCGACTGCATTTCGACCTTCGATTGCGTGATCTCTACGGCGACGCATTTCATTTTGAAGAAATACAAAATAGAGGGAGCGGCGATCAAAGAACGGCAGCGGGGGCGTCTGTCCGTTCAGCCGTGAGAGAGTTTCTCAACCGCCGCGTTCTGGGGCTTGCCCCGAGCGGCATTCGGAAATATTTCGACATCGTCGAGCAAATGCCGGACGTCATCTCCCTCGGCGTCGGCGAGCCCAACTTTGTCACTCCCTGGGAAATCCGCAGCGCGGGCATCCGCTCGCTGCAGCGCGGATATACGCAATATACGGGAAACCGCGGACTTGCAGAATTGCGGGAGCTCATTTCCCGTTATCTTTTCGACCGCTTCGGGGCGGAGTATGCTCCGGAACATACCATCGTTACGGTGGGTGCAAGCGAGGGGATCGATCTTGCGCTGCGCGCCGTATGCGAATTCGGCGACGAGATCTTGCTCCCCGATCCCGCGTATGTCTCTTATGCGCCCATCGTCACGCTTTGCGGCGGGACGCCCGTCAGCGTTCCCTGCCGCGAGGAAAACGGCTTTATTCTTACGCCGGAGCAAATGGAGCAGGCGATCACTTCGAAGACCAAGGCGGTGATCCTTGCCTATCCGAACAACCCCACGGGCGGCATTATGACGAAAGAGGAACTGACGGCGATCCTTTCTGTCATCGAGCGGCATGATTTGCTGGTCATTTCCGACGAGATCTATGCCGAGCTGACCTACGGCGGACGTCATTGTTCTGCGGCTTCCCTGCCCGGCATGAAAGAGCGGACCGTTTTGATCGGCGGATTTTCCAAGGCGTTTGCCATGACGGGCTGGCGGATCGGATTTGTCTGCGCGCCCGCCATTTTGGACGGCGCCATGCTGAAAATCCATCAATATACCGCACTCTGTGCGCCCCGAGTCTCCCAACATGCGGCGGTCGCCGCGCTTTCCGCGGGGTTTGAAGACGGATTTGCCTCTGTTGCGCATATGCGCGAAGAATACGATGTGCGCCGACGCTTTCTTTTGCGCGCGTTTTCGGAAGCGGGTCTTTCCTGCTTTGAGCCGAAGGGGGCGTTTTACGCCTTTCCGTCTGTCAGGAGCACCGGGCTTACGGCAGAGGAATTTGCGACCGGGCTGCTGCGGGAGGAACACGTTGCCGTTGTTCCTGGGGATGCATTCGGAGCTTGCGGGAAATACAACATCCGCTGTTCCTACGCGACGGGCATGGCGGAACTGGAAGAGGCGGCGGAACGGATCGCGCGGTTTTCCGCTCGTATGAGGGAAGGAAAAGAGGCCGAAAAATTGTGCAATCGGGAAGGAAGCGGTTGACAAAATTTCCGAAACAGCTTATAATGAGACAAGAAGGAGTATCGCCGTGATTTCCGTCGGGGAAATCACGGTCCTCTTTATGAAAAACAACGCGCAAACGGGCGCGATAGGTGAGGTAGAGAGTATGGCAGATCAGTTTTATATGACAAGGGAGGGGTACGAAGCGGCGAAAAAGCAGCTCGAGTATCTCCAGACTGTCAAGCGGGCGGAGATCGTGGAGCGGATCGCGGAGGCGAGGAGCCACGGGGACCTGTCCGAGAACGCGGAGTACGACGCCGCGCGCAACGAACAGGCGGCAAACGAGGGGGAGATCGTCGAGCTGGACTACAAGGTCAAGAACGCGGTGATCATCGAGGAGAGCGAAGATACTTCTGTCGTGCACATCGGCGCCTCCGTAACCGTTTATGACAAAGAGATGGAGGAAACCGTGACATATTCGATCATGGGGACTACGGAAGTGGATCCCATGAACAATGTGATCTCCAACGAGTCCCCCGTCGGAGCGGCGCTGCTCGGGCACAGGACGGGCGATGTGGTGACCGTCAAGGCGCCGGACGGGGATTACGAGCTCAAAATCATCAAGATCAGCTGAGGGAGATATGGAAGAAATTCGGGAACAGACTGCCGCGCAGACGGAGGAAAAACTCGCCGAACAGGCGCAGATCCGCCGCGAAAAACTGGCGAAACTCATTGCGGAGGGGAAGAACCCCTATGAAAAAACGAGATACGACGTGACGGCGAAATCTGCGCAGATCAAGGACAATTTTGAAGCGTACGAAGGAAAAGAGGTTTCTGTGGCGGGTCGGCTCATGTCCCGCCGCATCATGGGGAAGGCGTCTTTTTCGCATATTTCCGACCGAGACGGTCTGTTGCAGATTTATATTACCCGTCAGGACGTGGGCGAGGAAACCTATGCCGCGTATAAAAAGGACTACGATATCGGAGATATCGTCGGCGTGCGCGGCACCGTATTCCGCACCCAGACGGGGGAGGTGACCGTTCACGCGACGCATCTCGAAATGCTCACCAAGGCGCTGCTGCCTCTGCCGGAAAAACACAACGGGCTGGCCAACGTGGACATGAAGTACCGTTTGCGCCATCTCGATCTCATCATGAATGCCGACATACGCGAGACCTTTGTGCGCCGTGCAAAGATCGTCAAAAGCATACGCGACTTTTTGGACGGGCACGGATTCATCGAAGCGGAAACTCCCATTCTGCTTCCGCTGGAGATCGGTGCGGATGCCCGCCCGTTCAAGACCCATCACAACGCGCTCGATCTGGATATGTATTTGCGCATCGAGACGGAGCTGTATCTCAAACGACTCATCGTGGGCGGGTTTGAAAAAGTATATGAGATGGGAAGGATCTTCCGCAACGAGGGAATGGATTCCAGACACAATCCCGAGTTTACGACGGTAGAGATCTATCAGGCCTATGCAAATTACTTCGAAGTCATGGACTTTGTCGAAGAGCTCTGCCGATATGTCGTGGTGCAGGCTTGCGGCAAGACGGAGATCTCCTATCGCGGTACGTTGCTCGATTTCGCACATTGGGAAAAACTCACTATGGTCGAGGCGGTCAAACAGTACGCGGGCGTGGATTTTGCCGCAGTAAATTCGGACGAAGAAGCGCTGGCGCTCGCGGAAGAGAAAGGCGTGGAGACGGAGGAAGGCAAGCGGAGCAAGGGGCATATTCTTGCCGCCTTTTTCGATGCGTTTGTCGAGGACAAGCTGATCCAGCCCACGTTCATCTATGATTATCCCGTGGAGATCTCTCCGCTTGCCAAGCGCAAGCCGGAAGACCCCTCTATGACCGAACGGTTTGAATATTTCATCATGGGAATGGAGATGGGGAACGCCTTTTCCGAACTCAACGATCCCATCGATCAGCGCGCCCGTATGACGGCGCAGGCGGAAAAAAAGCGCGCACAGGGCGCAAACGCGCAGGTGGACGAGGAATTTCTCGACGCACTGGAGCGCGGCATGCCGCCCACGGGCGGGCTGGGGATCGGGGTGGACCGTCTCGTGATGTTGCTCACGGACAGCGCGAGCATCCGCGACGTGCTGCTCTTTCCCACGATGAAACCGAAAAAATGACGGCGGCGCCTCTCTGCCGCAAAAGGAGTTGCTTTGGACGCGAGAATCACCAAGACAAGGCTTTCCAATTTGCTTTCCTATGACTGGCTGAAGATCATCGGCGCGATCGCTGCGGCGGTGCTTTTGATCTGCGTGCTTTTCACGACGATCGCGACGCGTGCAGGCGAGGAGAGGCTGTACAAGATCTATGCCTACGGTACGGTGTCTGCGGGGGAAGACGAAGGCACGGTCTCGGAGATTCTGCTCCGCAATCAGGTTTTCTCCTATGACATCGCCGATGTTTCCGTCGAGGTGTTCGGCACGGGACAGTACAGCGAGGCGGCCTATACCGCGCGCCGCATGGCGGGCGAGGGAACGGTGATGTTCGTCAACAATCGGGAAACTCTTTCCGAGGAAGAGGAAGTCACCTCTGAATTCAGAACGCTGATCGGTTCCTATGAGGATGGACTGGCGCTCGACGTGGCGCAGTGGCTGGAGGATTGCGAAAGCTATTTGCAACGTTTTTTCGGAGAGGATTGGCGAGCAGGGACGCTCGATGAAGAGGAGGCGGAGGCTTGTTTTTTGGCGCGCAACGCGGAGGACAATCGCTACCGTTCGGAAGAGAAACGTGCGCAAGGCATCGAAGACGAGAAGGCGAGGCTGGAAAAACTGCGCACCGACTATATTTTCCTGCTCGAATGTTTTGAAAATCAGACGTTTACGCTGATCGAGGCGGAGAATGCCGACGGCGAGCGCAAGAGCTATGCGATCGGAGTGGGCGGGCTGCCCGGGATTTCCGATTTGTTTTATTATACGTATGAAGAAGAGGGTGCGACGGTCCGCTCTGCGGAAGATCTCTGCATGCTGCTGTTCCGCAACGACTACGACGCGGGAGCGGGCGCAGAGACACAGCACGACCTTCGCTTCGAGACGGTTTCCTTCCTGCGCTATCTTGCGGAGACGTACGGGGAGGAACAGTGAAGCGGCTTTCCTGCCGAATTGCGGAGATGCTTGCCTCGCAGAGACGGGGGCATCTCTCTTTTCATACGCCGGGACATAAGCGGGCGGGTGCGGATATCACGGAGCTTTCCTATTCCGACAATTTGCTTTCTCCAAGCGGCGTTCTCGCCGCGGCGGAAAGGGAGATCGCGGAGATCTTGGGCGCCGCGCGGAGCTTTCTGCTCACCGACGGAAGCACCTGCGGCGTGCACGCCATACTCTATGCGCTCAAGCGGGCGGGCGTGCGCAGGATCGCGCTGAGCGCCTTTTCCCACCGAAGCGTGACGGAGGGATGCGGGATCCTCGGGCTGGAGACGGAGACGATCCCGCCCGTTCGGGAAGAGGGGATCCCGCTTCAGCCGACCGAACGAGAGCTTGCCGAAGCGCTCGAACGCGCGGACGCGCTTTTGCTGACTTCTCCCGATTACTACGGAAACTTTCCGCCCCTGCATTTTGCGAGGAAATTGTGCGACGCGGCGGGGAAACCGCTCGTCATTGACGGCGCGCACGGGGCGCATTTGCACTTTTCCTCCGACTATGCGGGGCGGTTCGCCGATCTCTGGGTGGACGGCGTGCACAAGTCCCTTCCTGCGCTCACGCAGGGCGCGGTCGTATCCGCGCGGGGGCCGTGGGCGGAACGTCTGCGGGAAGGCGTGACGGCTTTTCGTACGACGTCCCCCTCATATCCGATCATGGCGAGCGTGGAATACGCCGTAAAATATCCGAGAAATCCTGCGGTCGAACGGGCGGCGGAGACGTTGAAGCGAGAGCTGGGCGCCGTTCGGAACGCGGATTGGAGCAAAGTGCTGATTTTGTTCGGGGAAAAGTGCGCGCAGGCGCAGACGGAACTGGAGCGGCACGGGATCTTCCCCGAGTTCAACGACGGGAATTATCTGATGTTTTATCTTTCCCCCTGTACGCGGCTGCGGGATCTGAGAAAACTGCGCCGTCTCGTGAACAAGCTTCCGCGGGGCAGGCTGACGGATCGGACGCGGGAGCGCGCCGCGGGAGACGGGGAAAGGGTTTTTCTTCCGCTCGGCGAGGCGGAGGGAAAGATCTGTGCGCAGGAATGCGGGATGTTTCCGCCCTGCCTGCCCGTGTTTTGCACGGGCGAGCGGCTGACGCGGGAGGGGATCGTGCGCCTGTTGAAGGCAGAAAATACGTACGGACTGGACGGGGGACGCGTCCTCGTCTTTTCGAAAGAGAGGGATGACTCATGAGGGAACTTCTGCGAGGATGCAGCGCCTATCGCAGGATCGCCGCAGACGTTGCGAACGGGTGCGCAGCGCAGACAATGCTCGTGCTTTTCCCGGACGGAAAATTTCTGCGTCCTCTGCTGCGGGAGTGCGCCAAGGCTTTTTTCGGCGCGGCGGAAGGGGGACGGACGGCGGAACTGATCGAGAAAGAGCGCTATGCCGACTGTCTCTTTTTCCCTGCGGAGGGGGCAAAACTGACGGCGGAAGAGGGGACGCGCATACTCGACGAGAGCTTGCTTCGCCCCGTGGAGGGAGACAAAAAGCTCTTCGTGCTCGACGCATTTTCCTCGGTGACCCCTCTTGTACAGAATAAATTGCTCAAAGTGCTTGAGGAGCCGCCGCAGGGGACGTGGTTTCTGCTCGGCGCGGAGACGGAATTTTCCGTGCTTCCTACTGTCCTGTCCCGTGCGAAAAAATTTGTCGTGCCGCCTTTTTCGGAGGAAGAAATTGCGCGCGCGCTCTTAAGAGCACATCCCGGCGCGGAGACGAAGGCCGCCGCGGCCGCGAGCGGAGGGATCTATTCTCTCGCGGAGAGCCTGCTTTCGGGGGGCGGGGAGGCATTTCGGCTCGCCGAGGCGTTTTTGTCGGGGAAGGAACCGGAGGCGTTCTGTCGCAGAAATGCCGATTATGAGGACAAACGCGGGTTTTTTGCGGCGCTCACCCTGCTGCTCAGAGAACTGCTCTTTCTGAGAACGGGACAGGAACGCTATGCCGCGCTCGGGGGCGAGTCCCTGCGGGTGCTTGCCGCCGAATATCCGGCGGGGGCGGTGATTGCCGCGCTCGAACGGACGAGGGAGGCGGAAAAACAAATTCGATTCAACGCAAATTTCGGGCAATGCCTGTATTCGCTTGCGATCGGGATCGGGGAGGATCGTATCAAATGGCAAAGGTTGTCGTAATCAAGTTCAAAAACAGCTGCAAACCTTATTATTTCAGTGCGGGCGGGCTCACGTTAAAACAGGGGCAGAATGTCATTGTGGAGACGACGCGGGGAATCGAATTCGCGACGGTCGTCAATCCGGAGAAGGAGACGGATGAGATCGTCTCTCCGCTCAAGCCCGTCATACGGATCGCGACGCAGAAAGACGAGGAGACCGTGGCGCGCAATGAGGCGAACCGGCCGCAGGCGATGAAGATCTGCCGCCAGAAGATTGCGGAGCGAGGGCTTGCCATGAAGCTCATCGACTGCGAATTTACTTTCGACGGAAGCAAAGTCGTCTTTTATTTCTCTGCGGAGGGGAGGGTGGATTTCCGCGAACTGGTCAAAGATCTCGCCTCCGTCTTTCGAAACCGCATCGAATTGCGGCAGATCGGCATCCGCGACGAGACGCGCATCCTGGGCGGGATAGCTCCCTGCGGAAGAGAATGCTGCTGCGCAAGCTGCATGCCGGATTTCAGGAAGGTGAGCATCAAAATGGCAAAGACGCAGGGGCTTTCTCTCAATCCGGGAAAGATCAGCGGACTTTGCGGGCGGCTCATGTGCTGTCTGTCCTATGAGAGTGATTATTATGCGACTGCATATAAAAAGATGCCCAAGATCGGAAGCGCGGTCGCGACGCCGGAGGGGACGGGGAATGTCGTCTCCGTCAATATGCTGAATATGCAGGTGCGCGTAAAGATCGAACGGGAAGGCGGACTCGTCTATCGGGATTTTCCGGTGGCGGATCTCCGTTTCAAGAGGGGAGGAGAGAAAGAGGAGCGCGAGGAAGACGAGGAAAATTTGGAAAACGCCGAAAAAGAATAAAAAAAAGGTTTGCAAGTTGCAAAAAGTTATGATATAATACAGACAAGATTTGAGGGAGGTGCTGTCATGGCTCACAAAATTTCGGATGCCTGCGTATCCTGCGGCGCGTGCGCGGAAGTGTGCCCCGTCGGAGCGATCGCGCCCGGCGATACGACATATGTCGTGGATGCGGACGTTTGCATCGACTGCGGCGCTTGCGAGGACGGATGCCCCACGGGAGCAATTCAGGCTGAGTAAGGACGAAAGGAAAGTTCCGACGGGAGAAGCAGAGCGCTTCTCCCGTCCGTCTTTTCTCCGACACACAGAACAACGAGGGAAAACATGACGATTTGGGAGAAAATGCATGCGGGAGAGTTGTATCTTCCGTCGGATCGGGAGATCCTTTCCGTGCAGACCGACTGTTTGGAGCTGCTGCGCGTATATAACGGGACCCGCTCTTCCCGACCGAAAAAGCGTCGGAAGCTGCTGGAAAAAATGTTTGCGGAACTTGGCGAAGGGTGTTACGTCGAACCGCCCTTTCATGCGAATTTCGGGGGCAGGCACGTCCATTTCGGCAAATTTGTATATGCAAATTTTAATCTAACTCTTGTGGACGATACGCACATCTACGTGGGGGATTACACCATGTTCGGGCCGAACGTCACGGTTGCGACGGCGGGACATCCCGTACTTCCCGCTCTGCGGGAGAAGGGATATCAGTATAACGCGCCCGTCCGCATCGGAAGGAACTGCTGGATCGGCGCAGGAGCGGTCATTCTGCCAGGCGTTACGATCGGTGACAATACGGTCGTCGGCGCGGGGAGCGTGGTGACGAAGGATCTGCCCTCGAACGTCGTTGCGGTCGGAAACCCCTGCCGCGTGCTGAGAGAGGTGGGAGAGCGGGACCGTCTCTATTATTTCAGGGACAGAACATTGAACGAGGAATTGAGGCCTTGACGTTTCCGGCAGAACGCAATCAATTCGGGGAGGAACTGTGATGGAAATCTGCGAATCGCTGATGATCGGAAAATACCGCATTCTCCAAGACACGGAGGGTTATCGGTTTACTTCCGATTCCATTTTGCTCAGCCGTTTTGTGCGGGCGCGGCGCGGAGAGCGGGTCGCCGATTTTTGCGCGGGAAGCGGGATCGTCGGACTGCATTTTTTTGCGGAGAACCGGGGGATCGAACACGTTACCCTCTTTGAATTGCAGGAGCCGCTTGCCCGCATGAGCGAGCGCACGATTGCGCTCAACGGCATAGGAGATAAATTTACCGTGGAGTGCGGGGACGTGCGTATGCCCAAGAGCACATATGCGGAGGCGTTTACGCTGATTTTGTGCAATCCTCCCTATGAGCGCGGCGGATTTGAGAATGCCGATCCCGAAAAAGCGATCTGCCGCAAGGAGCTGAGGCTTCCCTTTCGGGAACTGTGCGCCGCCGCGCGGAGATGTCTGCGCTGCGGCGGACGGTTTGTGCTCATTCATCGCGCCGATCGCATCTGCGAGGTGATATGCGCTCTGCATGACGAAGGGCTTGAGCCGAAAAAGCTGCAGTTTGTTGCGGGAAAAGAAGGGGCGAATCCGTACGCCGTTCTGATCAGCGCCGTCAAAGGCGGAAAGGCGGGCGTGGAAGTGCTGCCGACTTTCGTCAATGCGCGCGGAAGCGCGACGAGCGGGATCGGAGAGGAGAGATCATGATCTGTTTTGTGGCAACGCCCGTGGGCAATCTCAGAGATATCACCTTGCGCGCGCTGGATGCGCTTCGCGGCGCGGATGTCATCTTTTGCGAAGATACCCGCCATACCCTCAAACTTCTGTCCGCCTATGAGATCAAAAAGCCGCTTCTGAGCTGCCATAAGTTCAACGAACGGGAGGCGGCGGAGAAGATTCTGGCGCTTTCGCGGGAGGGGAAGGAGATCGCGATCGTTTCGGATGCCGGGATGCCGGTCATCTCCGATCCGGGAAACGTCGTCTGTCGCGTGCTGAAAGAGGCGGGGGAACCGTACACCGTCCTTCCGGGCGCGTGCGCCTTTGTCTGCGCGCTTGTCCTTTCCGCGCTGCCCGCCGACGCCTTTGCCTTCGTCGGGTTTTTGCCGGACAAGGCGGGCGAGCGGAAAAAGCTGCTCGGACGATATGTCTCTTACGGGGGAACGCTTGTCTTTTACAGCGCGCCGCAGGACGTCGACCGCGACATCGCCTCTTTGTACGAAGTTTTCGGCGACCGTGCCGCCTGCGCCGTACGCGAGATCACGAAGATCCACGAGGAAAGCCGTGCTTTTCGTCTCGCAGAAGGGCTTTTGGGGGAAAAGCGCGGGGAATATGTTTTGCTCGTTGCGGGGGCGCCGGAAAGCGAGAACCCGCTCTGCCGCCTCTCTGTCCGCGAACATGTGCGTTATTATATGGAGCAGGGGATGGAGAAAAAAGAGGCGCTTCGCCGCACCGCGGGAGACCGCGGGGTATCCAAGAGCGAAATTTATAAACAGACGCTTGATCTGTAAAAGACGACGCTGTTGCAAAGCGGCGTCTTTTTGGTGTCGGAAATCCGAGTGCTGTTCGGGGGACGGAGAGGCTTTGCCGACGGAAAAAAGGAGGCAGTCAGGCAAAAAAAGGGGAAGAGCCAAGGTCGGCAAGCAAGATGAAAACAGTATGCAAGAGGCAAATATCCCGATAAAAAATTCTCCGATAACAGAATGAAATGCAGAAAAGTTCGTTCGCGGGCAGCCGGATCCGTCTCCTGACAGGCATAGGGGCACGCCGTCGGCAGGATCAGGCCTGACGGCGCGCAATAAAACTTCACCGCCTTAGCCTGCGGATTTTTATTTTGGAGATGATATTATACAATAGGCGTGTCTCAAACTGACACGCCTATTGTATAATATCATTTTTATTTTGGAAAAGGCTTGCCATTCCCCTCGAAAAGAAGTATAATAAAAGTATGATATGTGTATGTTTTCCGAAGATGAGAGAGCGGGCGTGGGTCCGTTCATTGCAGGCATTTTACCGTACGCCCTGGTATCTTGCGATTGTCGTTGCGTTGATGGCGTGCGCGAATGTGTTTGCACTCGAGCTTCCCGTCTATTATTGTTATTTTTTGCTCTGTTTCGGGATCCTGCTCTTTTCGGAAGATATGCTCCCCGTCGCGCCGTTGGTGTGCGGCTGTTATATGTCCGTTTCGGCGTACAACAATCCTGCTGCGCATCAGGCCGAATCACAGTTTTATCAGCCCGTTTTTTTGGCACAGATCTTCGTGCTCGGCGCTCTTGCGGTGGCCGGACTCTTGGCGAGACTCATTTTTGCGCTTGCGCACGACGGAACGCGCAGGCGGCGTGCTCCGCGTCTTTGGACGGGTTTTTTGCTTCTCGGAGCGGCGCTGATCGCGGGCGGCGCATTCAGCGGGTTTTACAATCTGAAAACTGCGGGATTCGGGTTTATCGTGACGGCTTCCCTTTGCGCATTTTATTTTCTCTTTTATTACACCGTCGATTGGACGCGGGCGGATTCGGAATATCTGCTCAAAGTCATGCTTGCCCTCGGGTTCGGATTGCTGGTCGAAATCGTCGGGATGTACTGTCTGCCGGGTGTCTTCGACGGCGAGGGCAATGTGGATCGCAGCAAACTTGTGACGGGATGGGGAATGTATAACAACGTCGGCTGCATGATCGCGATCTGCATTCCAGCGGCGTTCTATTTTGCGGTCACGAGGCGGGAGGGATGGATCTTTTCCTCCGTCGCCTGCCTCTTTTTGTTCGGCACATTGTTGACGCAGAGCCGAAATTCTGTTTTGTTCGGAGGAGCCCTTTTCCTGGTGTGCGCCGTTTTTTTGCTCTTCCGCACGCGGGACGGAGAACGGATCAAACATCTCGCCGTGGCGGCAGTCGTGCTGACGGGGGTGCTCATTGCCTTTCTCGTTTTTCGCGAGCAAGTCGGCTCTCTGTTCGGCAGCGCGCTGCGACTGGACGGAAATGGTCGGGGAAACCTCTACGCCACGGGCTGGGAACAGTTTCTCTCCCATCCCTTCTTCGGCGTCGGCTTTTATCAATGTCCTTTTTCGGGAGTTTGGGAAACACGGCCCGACGCGACATACTTCATTCCGGATCGCTATCATAACACCTTTATCCAACTGCTCGCTTCGGGCGGCATCGTGGCGTTCGCCGGTTATCTCGTGCATCGGGTCCAGACGGTAATGCTGTTCTTCCGCCGTCCCGCGCTGAAAAAGACCTTTTTGGGGCTGAGCGCGGCGATCGTACTTCTTACCAGTTTGCTTGACTGCCATCTGTTCAACATAGGGCCCGCTCTGCTCTATTCCATGTTGCTCGTGTGTGCGGAATGCTCCGACACATTCGAATTACAGCGGAAAAGGACGGAAACGGAGGAAAAATAATGATGAATTGTCAAATCAAGTGCAACACAAAGAGAGATTTTCAATGAACAAATCTTGTGGTGTATGGTAATGCAAAACTTTCTTAGGCCTGGCGTTAATTAACGCCAGGTTCTTTTTTAATGTTGCGGGACTCAC
>CALVZL010000008.1 GCA_944372525.1 uncultured Clostridia bacterium | reverse complement strand
AAGCTCAGCTCTCAGCCCTTGAAAATCAGATGCAGTGGTATGATGACCAATTAAAATATCATCCTAACTGGACGCTGTGCGGCAGGTATATCGACCAGGGCATTACGGGAACGCAGGCGAAAAAGCGACCGGCTTTCCTTAAAATGATGGACGATGCAAGGGCGGGTAAGTTCGATTTAATCGTAACCCGTGAGGTCTGCCGCTTTGCGAGAAATACGGTTGATACCCTTGTGGCAACGCGAGAGCTTAAAAACATAAATGTCGAAGTGTTCTTTGTGGAGGACAATATCTGGACGCTTGACGGCGACGGGGAACTGAGACTGACAATCATGGCGACGCTCGCTCAGGACGAGAGCAGGAAGATTTCCGAACGAGTAAAAGCAGGACAACAGGTCAGCCGAATGAATAAAACTCTCTACGGCAACGGCAACATTCTCGGCTATAAGCGTGTGGGCAATACATACGTCATAGACCCCGAACAGGCGGAGACGGTCAGAATGATTTACCGCTGGTATCTGCAAGGCTACGGCATGCGTGCCATAATGGGCAAACTTATCGAGAATAAGCGCAGGTGTGCCAATGGCTTAATCAAGTGGGATACTACTAAGGTTTCGCGCGTGCTGCACAATGCGACTTACATGGGATATATCGGCTATAACAAGTCATACAGAAACAACTTCCTCGACCAGAAAATCATCCGCAACAAGGAAGAGGAGTTTGTACTTGTAAAGGGCGATTTCGAGCCGATAATTCCCGAAGATGTGTGGTACGCTTGCAGAGATCTGCGCATGGACAGGTCAACGACGGTACCTGCGCTTGTAAAGAGTAAGCAGAAGAGAATAGGCGTAACACCGTCAACCGATGTGTGGGCAAATAAGCTGCGCTGTGCGTGCGGTTCAAAGTTCAAACGCTACAAGTGGCGTCAGGATAAGGACGGGCAAAAGCACTACGGTTACAGTTGTTATTCGCGCATCAACAACGGCAGTGCGGAAAAGCGCAGACAGTTGGATCTTGACACCGAAGGCTTTTGCGATATGCCTACCGTCAACGAAACCAAACTTGACGTCATGGCGGCGGTGCTTTTCGACAATATCATAACCGATAAAACACCCGTCATAGAGGAGGCGGTCAGCATTCTCAACCAGACGTTGAAGGAAATGAAGACGGAAAACAAGCGCGACCTTTCGGACTATCAGCAGCGGATTGAAAAGGCGGAAAAGAAACTCGATTCGCTCCTCTCAATGCGAGCCGACGGGGAAATAAGCAAGGAAGAGTATCAACGTGCCAAGTCGAAGTGCGAGCAGGAGATTAAAGAACTGCAAGCGGCAATGCTCGGTAACGGACAGGATGAGGGCGACGCCGAAGAGAGCATAGATATGCAGTATGTCCGCGACCTGCTTGGAAAAATCAGCATAACTGATAGCGGAAAGGCGGATAAAGATGTGCTGATGGAATTTGTTGATACTATCACCGTAGAAAAGGGCAACGTGTTTAGATGGGGCTTGTGGTTGAGGAATAAGCCTTCATATTTAAGGATAACCACATCAGGCAGAGGTGACAATATGACTGCAAGCGCAGTGGGGGCTGAATTTGACGCAAAAGAATGCTCCGATGCTCCAAAAGCAGGGCAAAACGGGCATTTTACCCCCACAGGCTGTGACCACCACAGGCTAACATCAAGAGTCCGAGGACCAAGTAATTGTGGTCTAACAAGTAAATAACGCAATATATTGTGTTTCAGGGCTTATCCCGACAAGGGATAAGCCCTATTTTTACCTGTTTTTAGGGTGAAAATAGACAAAAAAAAGTTAAATTCCACACAAGTTGAACACTTAATTTATGCGAAAAAATATGGTATATTAAAGTCAAGGAGTACCACTTAAATGACCAATTACAGTGCAATTCTTCTATATTACAGCAAAGAGAATACTATAACGCAGATTGCTACAATCTGCGATTGCTCTCGTACTACGGTCATCCGCGCAGCCAAGAGGGCAAAGGCAATCAAGATGTCGTTACCTGTACCTAAGGAAATATCTGACAAAGAATTGTATTTTATGCTTTATCCCGGAAGAGGACCCAAGAAGGAGTATCTTAAGCCGGACATTTGGGCAATCGATAAGGACAGAAAGAAGCGCAGCTTCAACAAATATCGCGCGTGGCAGAAATATTGCCGAGTTGCGAGAAGAGACGGGTATAAAGCTTATTCAAAATCCCAATTTTATAAGCTGTATCAAGTTTTTTTTCTGCTTTGCCGGCTCCGAAAGCAGTGCGCAGTGAGAATTTAATCAAGATTAAGATATTTACAGCGATAAGGAATTCGATTCTTGAAGCACGGGAGCTCTCGGTTGGTGCTTTATTTCGTGTAGAGCAAGAAATAGACGAATGGTGTAAAAATCGACGACCGAATAAATACAAGATATGGACGCAACAGCCGTTGTGTCTGTTTAGCAGTGTGTAATTTATGCTTTCTGACGCTTGAATATTTCCCGTCGGAAGAAACGGGGATATCGACAAACAGGGGCTGCATTGCGGTCTGATGCGTGATCGTATTGTCGAATTCAGACGAGGCGGAGTACATCGTATAGTATTCGATATTGTATCTGTCGATCGAACCGAGGTATTCTTTGTTCTGATACTGCACATATACACTGCAGGCAGAAAAAACGGGGGGATCTACATCGTCAGATGCCAATTCCCGTCCGGTTTCAGAAGATGATTCAAGCTTTCGCTTTCTGCCCATTCCTCTATCGTCAAAGGATCGATATAAAACCGATATGTTCTTCGTTTTGCGGGAAGATCTTCCTCCGCTACGTCGGACACGACTTCGCCGAGTTCCGCAAATTCGTTCGGAAGATAGTGCTCCGCCGTCATTCTCATGACGCCTTTCACGTCTAAAATCGGAACGACGTTTACCGAGCCGTCGGAAAGGTTTTTGTTTCGGACCGGCGTATCTTCGATGGCGTTTTGTTTGGTAAAATTCAGGACGAAGGAAGCCGTCAGACAGACGAGAATCAGACCGATCAGGACGAAACCATGGTTTATATTCTTTTTCATGAGGGCTCTCCTGTAAAGCAGGATCCCTTATTGAATTCGGTACGGATGAGTTCGCCTGCGGGCATGACTGCCTTTTGTTTTCTGCGCAAGGAGGACAAATGCGTGCGTATGGTGGTGGTATGCAGGCTGGGCGCGCACCAAATATTTTCATGGATCTCGTCCGCGGTAAAATATTTGCCTGGGTTTTTTATCAAAAGAACAAAATATTGAACCCCGACGGCGTAAGCGAAACGGGTATGGTCGTATCTTTCACGGTACGCGTATTGGCGTTCACGGAAAAATTTCCGAAAGTTTCCACTGCGTCTGTTTTCGGAAGCAGCCGCAGTGCAATGTGTGTTTCCCAAAGGCGCATGGAGCAGGGCTTTATGACATAGTCCGCTGCGCCGGAGGTCAGACCTGTCATAGGGCTGTCTTCTCCGTCCAGGGAAGGCAAAATGACCACGGGCGGCAATGCGGGAAATTCCCGGAACAGATCTGTGCCCACGCTGCTTCTGAGGATCAGGTCCAGAACAACGGCGTCGAAATTTCCCGTTTCCGTCAAAAGGCGGACCGCTTCGTCCACATCGGACGCCGTAAAGACGGTATTTTCGGGAAAAAAATACGCAACCATTTTTTTTAAGTTGTCGTCATCTTCTACAAGCAATAATTTCTGCCGCAAACGGTATAATCCATAAGGAATCCCCGTCTCTCGCGATAGGCGTATTATGTCAAATAATGAAATTTCTTGCAAGACCCGCAATGAGATTCTTCGCATGATCTTTGTGAAGAATTGTTAAGGTTGCAATCTGCCGAACGGTTGCCCTTTTCGGCAAAAAGCTTCGGATACAATCAGAAAAATGTGTCGGAATCAGGAGGCGGAGGAGAGGGCTGTGTTGTTGTGTTGCGCGGCGCGTTGGCAAAGCAAACGCAGCGAATATGTTCCGTCATTTTAAGATTGAGATGAATTCCGTCAGACATGGATTTTGCGGAATCAAAGGCCTCTTTCGGAGCTTCGGACGACAAGAGTACGCTCACGAGAGAGCGTTTTTCCCTTACTGGGGCGGATGACGCGAAGCAGGCGGATCCGTTACACTTCGGAGGAAAGATCGTCCGCGAAGATCCCGCAAGAAAATTGAGCAAAGCAGTTCATTATTCCGTCAAAGAGGCAGGGCACGGACTTTTTCGGCAAGCGATTCTCTGAAGGCTGCATCGTATTTGCGGAAAAGTTTTTGAAAAGACGAAAGGATTTCCGTTCTGCGACGGTCTGTCTGAACGGAAGGGAAGAGATGCAAAGCTCCAAAGAGCGGTTCGGGCGGGCGGCAGGCGCTTTTTGCGCGAAGGAAACAGGTTTGTGCATCGATGCCCGCGCCGTCGTCATTGGCAGAGAAGGAGGCAAGAGCGCGATAGGTCTTTTCATGCGTACATGGACGATTTTCAGGGAGCGCCGGCTTTCTTCCGAAGAAAGATCGAAGGAGAGGGGAGGTGAGGCTGTCGAAGAAAAAATCTGCGGAATCCGACGGCGGTTTCTCGAATCCGACAAGAAAAGATTGTCATAGCATCCGACTTGTGTTATAATGCAAAAAACAGATCAAAGCTGTCTTTGCACGGGAGAATGATGATGTTCTTCGAGGTTGCGTTTTTGTTTATGATCGGATCTGTCGGCGGTTGGATTCTGGAAGTGTTTTTCCGCAGGTTCTTCAGCCTGAAGAAGTGGATCAATCCGGGTTTTCTGAACGGGACCTATCTGCCCATGTACGGATTCGGCACGGTGATTCTTTTCAGCGCGTGTTTTCTTCCCTTGCCGAAATGGGGGATCACTTTGATCTTGGCCGTCGGGCTGACGCTTTTGGAATATGTCACGGGATTGATCTTTATCAAAGGCATGAAAATAAAGCTGTGGGATTATTCCGACCGCAGGGGAAACATACAGGGAATCATCTGCCCGCTGTTTTCGCTCTTTTGGGGCATAATAGCGGCGATCTTCGTCTATTTCTTGTATGAACCGCTGAATATCGCGGCGGTCTGGGCGGCGGGTACTACGGGCATGCTTTTTTTTATGGGAATCTTTTACGGTGTTTTTTTCACCGATCTGTGCATCAGCTTCAATATCTCGCTGAAAATCCGTAAGGCTGCCGAACAGTTCAAGACGGCCGTGCATTATGAGCAACTGAAAGAGGCAATCAACGAGCGCAGGGAAAAGAACCGTTTGCGCAGAAGATTTCTGTTTCCTTTTGTCGGTGCCTCGTTTATCGATTCGGTAAGCGATTGGATCGAAAGCCGCAAGGTTTCGCTGCAAGAACGCATTTCCGGGAAACGCAAACATTCTAAGGGCGACGGCGATTCCGACGGCTCTTCTTGCGGGCAGCAGTCTTCCGGAGATCGGTTCTAAATATTCATCGACGTAATTTCGGACAGAACGGCAGATGTCCTGCGTCATCGGTCTCCGATCGTCTGCCGCAGCGCGGACGGACGGAACCGTTCAGAAAACAAAGAATGAGGGCAGATGAAAACAATATGAGCGCATTGGAGCTCAGGGCTGATCCCATATGCGGGATCAGCCCTGTTTTCATTCTGAAAACAGTTGAAAAAGCCAAGTTTTTTCAAACATTACGGGTTGCTTTGGTTGCGAAAATCAGGACAGAACAACGTATCGTTCGGAATGCCCCGCTGATTTTTCGGGGGCAAAGCAATTTTGCGGGATCTTATCAGTTTACGCTGACGAAGAACACCGTGACGACGGATAAGATCAAAGAGGCTGCTCCACGCTCCGTCGTTACGTGAATGAAAATTCGATCGAATGGGCGAAAGCGGGTGTCTCTGTGTTGAAAGCCATTCACGAAACGCAGAAATATCAGGCGCCGGAGCGGTTGCAGATCTCCGCGCAAATGGCGTACACCGCAACGTTCGGCGAAACCCAATATAAGTGCCGGCACGAAGTCGCGCCGAAGGCTGTCAGTCTGTGTTCTGGCAGGGAGCGCGGGCGCGGGATCCGATGGCGGAAGCGGGTTCCTGTTGGAAAAAACACGCGGGCGGAACACAAGATCCGAAAGGGAGCGACGAAAAGGAAAAGAGGAAAAGGCGGTCAAAAAAAGCAGGGCACGGGGGTATCGTGAGGAAGGCAATCTTGCGCGAGACGCTGGGATTGGATGCGTAAACCGGGCTGCAAACGCGGACCGAAGAAATGCCGTGCGAAAACGAATCATGAAGACGCTGTTGAAAAAAATTTGCTTTTGTGGTATAATTGCGATCATGATCGCGGGATAGGTCATTTCGGGGTCGTGTGCTCCGGGGAAAACGATGCCGCAGGGAGAGAGTGAAATGCTGAAGAGGGCAAACAAGTATGTTTCGATGCACGCGCACGAAGGGTCGGACGAGTACCGCGGTCAGTACCATTTCAGTCCTCAGATCGGGTGGATGAACGATCCCAACGGATTTGTTTATTTCCGCGGGAAGTATCATATTTTCTACCAGTATTACCCCTATGACACCGTGTGGGGACCGATGCATTGGGGTCACGCGACGAGCAAAGACCTGGTGCGCTGGACTCATCAGCCCGTCGTTTTGGCGCCGGACGAGGCGTACGATGCCGACGGATGCTGGTCCGGATCCGCGATCGTCAAGGATGACGTGCTGTATCTGGTCTATACCGGGCATGTCGAGCGGAACGGGGTGCGCGTTCAGACGCAGAACCTCGCCTATTCTCACGACGGTGTGCACTTTGTCAAGTATGAGAGGAATCCGATCGTCGGACCGGAGCAGGTCCCGGAGGGGACCGACGTTGCGGACTTCCGTGATCCCTATGTTTGGAAGGAAGGGAGCGTCTATTATATGCTTATCGGCACGCTCGGAGAGGGCGTCGCCAAGGTGGAGACATATCGGTCGGAGGATTTGTATCACTGGACGTATCGGAACGATTTTCTCAGCCGTGTGCATGCGGGATATTGCTGGGAATGTCCGAGCTATGTGACTGCGGGAGAAACGGGGATCTTTTTCTGTTCCCCGGTCGATTATCCGCACGGACAGTATTCTTTTTGGAATTATAATTCCTGTGTCTATGCGACGGGAATTATGAATCCGGAGACGGGAAAGATGAGCGCGTCCGCCTTTCAAGAGACAGACGCCGGATTGGATTTTTATGCCGCGCAGGCCACCGAAGACGAAACAGGTGCCGTCATGATTGCCTGGATGAATATGTGGAACAGGACGAACGTTCCCGATGAATTGGGACACGGATGGGCAGGGTCGTTTGTCTTGCCGCGCCGAATTTCGGTCAGAGAGGGAAAATTGCTTCAGACTCCGATCGAAGGGATCCGCACCTATTATCGCGAAGGGGTATGCGTGGAAGAGATTCTGGAGGGAAGCGCAGAGTATGCGGGCGTGAGCGGAACCGTTCTGCGCCTGAAGATCCGAGCGGATGTGAACGAGTGCAGAAAGTTTACCGTTTTTCTGTATGCCGACGAAGAACACGAGACGACGCTGACTTATGACAGAGAGGCGGGCACTGTGACGTTTGACCGCACCGATAGCGGGTATTCCATAAAGGGCGACGCGCGAGAACGTTCGGAAGGAAGGTACCGCGCGGCAGAGTATGTCCCGAAGGATGGGATATTCGAAGCGGAAATTTTCCTGGACAAGAGCAGCGCGGAGATCTTTTTCGGCGAAGGCGAACTGACCATGACTTCGTTGGTCTATCCGCCGGAGGGCGCGACGGGGATCCGATTTTCAAGCGAAGGGCGTGTGAAACTGAGTTTGATCAAGAACGATATCGTCATTTAGGGGCATAAATGGAAGAGGATCAAACGATCGAGTACGACGAGACGGAGAGCTTGTCGCTGTTTGCCAATGCGCTGTCTTCTCCGTTGCCGACGGCCTCTTCCAACGGAAAGATTTTAGAGGAAGCGGGGTTGATTCGAACGTCCTGTCAGTCGGGCAAGCGCGGATTCATCAAACGGTGTTCGATCCGTTCCGAGCGGGTTTCCGTTGAATTTTTCAAATCCGCTCAGCGAGCATTTTTCGTCGATACACGATCGACATGCCCATCGGCGGATCTTTCGATTTCAAGATCTCTCCGACGTGCAAAACCGCAGACGAATACGGGTTCACCGAAAAAGACGACGGGAATCGGTCCGGAAGTTTTCGGACGACGTCTTTGTCAGCGCGGTCAATCTTAAGGCGTCGGATTTGAAACAGCAGAATTGCGTGGCGTTTCAGATCGGCGTCAAGCCGACAACAAAAAACGCGGGCGGGATCAATCTGTTCGAAAACGTTCGGAACTGAAGAGCAGAACATCGCGATGACCATTGAATAGGAAAGCGATCGGGAGGAAAAGCGGAAATGATCTTGAGCATCGGGGAAATTTTGGCCGATCTCATCGGCGAGGAAGCGCAAATCGTGCGCATGTACTGCGGCGGAGCGCCGTTTAACGTGGCGGTAAACGCAAAGCAGGCAGGTGCTCAGGTATGTTTTGTCGGGAAGGCGGGCAGAGACGTCGTCGGCGATTTTCTGGAAAATGCCTGCGGGAAATTCGGATTGGACGAATGCCGCATTTTGCGCGACCCCGTACGGAACACAACGCTTGCGTTCGTCACGCTGGACAGGGGAGAACGCAAGTTTTCTTTCTTTCGGCGCGATACGGCGGATTTTCATCTGAATCGGAAAGAGCTCAGGGGAGTATGGGAACGTGCGGATTTGGTGCATATCGGCTCTTTGATGCTCAGCGAACGCAGCGGACAGGTTTTTGCGAAATCGCTGGTCCGTCGTGCCAAACGGGAGGGAAAGACCGTTTCGTTCGACATGAACTTGCGGGAAGACCTTTTCGCCGATGCAGACGCTGCCCGCAGGGCATACCGTTATTTTGTGGAAGAGGCAGACATTCTCAAATTGTCCGAGGATGAAGTCTGTTTCTATACGCAGACAAAAGACGTGCAGACCGGGATTGCGGCGCTCGGGGACAGAGAGGGCGTTTTGTTTGTGACGCTGGGCGCTTCGGGCAGTTATTTCCGATGCGGAAAGCTGGAGGGGACGGTGCCTTCCGAACCGCTTGTCCCCGTGGATACGACGGGAGCCGGGGACGCTTTTTTCGGAGAGATCCTGGCACGCATGGACGGGCAGCACTGGCGCAGTTGGGACCGCGCCCGCTTTACGGAGGCGCTTGCGGCGGCAAACGCCCGCGGCGGAGCCGTAACGCAGTTCCGGGGCGCCGTCCGCGCCGTTTCCGATCCGACATAACGGCAGAGGCATTTCGGTCAAAAAGCGAATAAAATGTAAAACTTAACACTGCGGGTTTTCCGCAGTGTTTTGTCTGTCGGGTGAATTATACTATTAAGTGCAACAGTAGAAGAAAAAAAAGGAGTTCATACAAATCTGTGGTAAAATAGAGTTGCGAAACAAAATTTACACAAAGGAGATCTGTATGAACTACCACCATTTTACC
>CALVZL010000007.1 GCA_944372525.1 uncultured Clostridia bacterium | reverse complement strand
CCTTGATTAAAAGTCAAGTGCTCTGCCAACTGAGCTAATGGGCCGTGTGGCTGGGGTGGCTGGATTTGAACCAACGAATGCCGGAATCAAAATCCGGTGCCTTAACCTCTTGGCGACACCCCATTATGAAAAAGTGGGGCGGGCGACGAGAATCGAACTCACGACCTCCAGGGCCACAATCTGGCGCTCTAACCAACTGAGCTACACCCGCCATATAATTTGGTGCGCCTGAAGAGACTCGAACTCCTGACACACGGCTTAGAAGGCCGTTGCTCTATCCACCTGAGCTACAGGCGCATGTTCTGACAACCGAAACAAAGAGTTATCTCTTGCTCTGCATCCATGTTATAAAAATTTGGAGCGGGTGATGGGAATTGAACCCACGCGACCAGCTTGGAAGGCTGGGATTCTACCACTGAACTACACCCGCATTGATTAAGCTCGTACATTTTATCAAAGTTTCCGCATTCTGTCAATCGATTTTGGGTTCATTTCCGAAAATTTCGCAGAATTGTTGTGCGGAAAATATTTTGACGCGAAGAGTTTTGTAAAGTTCCGTTTAAGAAATGTTTGTTCCGATGTCAGAATGTGAGCCATTCACAATTTGTTTTCTCCTTGATTTTTCTTTTTGCATTTGCGAAAGTTTGCCGAAGAATTGTGGTATAATAAAAAAAGAAAGACGGGAGAAAAAAGTAAGGATATTATTTATCATCGGGGCATATAAAAAGGATCGTTATGAAAACTTTGTTCGTGTCCGATCTGGATGGTACTTTGATTACCAAAGAAGAAAAAGTTTCCGCATACAGTTGCGATCGAATCAATCGGTTGATCCAAAAGGGTATGCTTTTTACATATGCAACAGCTCGTTCGCTCAGCAGCGCGCAGCGCGCAGTCAAAGGCCTCTCTGTTCCCGTTCCGGCAATTTTGTATAACGGCGGCTTGATTTATGATGAACGAAACGATGCCGTTCTGCATCGTACGGGGTTTTCGGAAGAGGGAAGAAGGGAAGTATTGGACTTTTTGCATGGATTCGGCATTTTTCCGTTTGTGTTCAGCGAGATGGATCGCCGTGAACGCGTGAGCTGGCGGAAGGGGAGCGAAACGGAAGGGATGTTGCGTTATTTGTCTCGTCGGACCGAAGATCCGCGGATGAATCCGGCATTCAGCGACGAGGCGCTTTTGAGCGGATTTATTTACTATTTTAAGTGCGTGGGACCGCGCGATCTTTTGGAGTCCGCATGGAATATTCTCAAATACGATGAACGGTTTCTCTGTATTTTTCATCAGGAGACCTATCAGAGCGATTTTTGGATGGAGATCTCGCCCCGCAATGCAAGCAAGGCGACCGGCGTGGAGTTTCTCAAAGAATATCTCAGCTGCGACCGGGTCGTCTGTTTCGGTGATACTTCCAATGATTCCGATATGTTCGACGTGTGTGATGAAAAGTATGCGGTCATGAATGCGGACGACTGGCTGAAGGCAAAGGCGACGGGAGTCATCGGCTACTGCGAAGAGGACGGTGTCGCAAAATGGCTGGAAGAGCACAGCGGGTTTTAACCGTGTGTTTTTCCTTTTTTATAAAAACAGATAAATCCCGCGGAACCCGAGGACAAAGCAGTAAAAGTTGAGCACGGCAAAGATCGGCAAAACGATCATTAACAGCAGATTGCTCAGCCGGAATCGGAGAAGGAACATGGTGAGATAGATGGCGGCGGCACCTCCGAGAAGTGCCGCAAGCAGCAGTTTTCCGTTTTGTCTCTGAAAGGTGTCTCCGCCCGCCTCCCAATCGTCATGCTGTGTCTTGACCAGGCGGAAGGAATAGAAATTGATTGCAAGAATGTAAACGGAAAGGAGAACGTAGAGCAGCGTCATATCGTCAGTATGTGCTGTTTTCAGAAATTCATTGGGGTGTCGGATGAATAACAAAAAGAGGGCGTACATCAGCGTGTACAACAAGGAGCGGGTTGTCGAGTTCTGCCGTTATCTTACAGAATACGGTTATGAACTGATTGCGACCGAAGGAACGCACAGAGTACTCAAGGAGGCGGGACTGGAGGTCTTGTCCGCGCATGAAATGACGGGATATCCCGAATTTCTCGGAGGGAAAGTGCGTGCGCTGCACCCTGCCATTTATACGGGGATCATTTCCGGAGAATTGACGGAAACACAGCGCAACGAACTCGGTGCGGACGATATCTGTCCGATTGAGTTGGTCGTCGTCAATCTGTATCCGTTCAAAGAGGATATGGAATCGGGGGTGCCTTTCGATGAGGCGGCTTCCCATATCGACGCGGGGGGAGTCGCTTTGCTGGATGCCGCCGCGAAGAACTTCAAGCACACCGTCGCCGTCTGTGATCCGGACGATTACGATCGCGTGCTCTGCAATCTTGCCGCCGGTGTCGTTCCGGAAGATGAGCGGAAATATTTTATGTATAAGGCATTTGCCTATACCGCATCTTACAATGCCATGATTGCGCAGTATCTTTCTCATCGCCTGCAGATCCCGTTCCCCAAGACGCTGACCGTTACGTATGAAAAAGAGCAGGACATGCGCTATGGAGAAAATCCGCATCAACGGGCAGCGGTTTATCATGAACCTTTTTTGAAAGAGGGATCGTTGGCACGCGCAAAACAGCTGGCGGGCGGGAAACTGACATATAACAATATCAACGACGCCAATACGGCGATCGAGCTCATCAAAGAATTCGACTGTCCCTCTGTGGTCGCGTGCAAACATTGTACGCCCTGTTCCGTCGGAACGGGAGAAAGTGCTTACGATGCCTATCTGAAGGCTTACGAGGCGGATTCGCTGCATTTCCACAGCGCAATCGTGGCGATCAACGGAGTGGTGGATGCGCGGCTTGCTTCACTCATGAAAGACTGTACGGCGGAGGTGATCGTTGCGGTCGGTTTTACGCCGGAGGCGATGGGAATGTTCCGCTTCAAGAAAGATCTGATTCTTTTGGAAGTTCCCGGGATCCGAAGCAAGATGCAGTTTTCGACGTTTGACATGCAGAAGATATACGGCGGTCTTTTGGTGCAGTCTTACGATACGACGGCGTGCGAAAACGCGCGTTGCGTAACGGAACGGCGACCTACGGAGCGGGAGATCCGTGCGCTTTCCTTCAACTACAAAGTGGCAAAGCACGCCCGTTCGAGTGCCGTTGCCGTGGGAAGGGAGGACGTAACGGTCGGGATCGGCGCAGGACAGCCCAATCGCACGCTCTCTCTGCAGGTCGCGCTTGCCTTGACTCGGAACGCGAAAGGCTGCGTGCTTGCATCGGATTCCGATCTTCCTACGGCCGAATGTGTCGACATGTGTCATGAGGCAGGGATCACTGCCATCATACAGACCGGAAGTGAAGATGAAGAGATCGTGAATCGCTGCAACCAATATCGGATCGCGATGCTCTATACCGATCAGCGGCACTTCAAAAACTGAATTCTTGTAACGAGACGAGATATGCGGTCGATCAAGGAAATTTATAAGATAGGGAGAGGGCCTTCCAGCTCTCATACCATGGGTCCGGAATTTGCCGCCGCAGATTTTCTGCGGCGGTGTCCTGTTGCACAGAAATATCGCATTGTGCTCTTTGGCTCGCTTGCGCTGACAGGAAAGGGGCATTTTACGCAGGAGGCGATTCGTTCGGCATTGTCGGGAAAGAGCGTCGAGATTATCTGCGATCGGGAAGCGACGAACCTTCCGCATCCGAATACGCTTTCGTTTGAAGGCATAGACGAAAACGGGGAAGTACTGCTCAAAACGACGTACCTTTCCGTCGGAGGGGGCGCAATAAAGGTGCTCGGGGAAAAAAGCGAGGAGCGAGAGATCTATCCTTTTTCTGACTTTGATCAGATCAGAAAAGCGTGTGCCGAACGAGGAATGGGACTCGGCGAGCTCGCCTTTCATTACGAAGGCAAAGCGTTGACGGAGTATTTTGAGATCGTTTGGCAGACAATGTGCGAGTCGGTCAAGCGCGGGCTGTCGCGTGTTGGCGTTTTGCCGGGCGGGCTTGGCGTCTTGAGAAAAGCGGCCGCGCTGCATCGGGCGGATGTCAGCGAACGGGCGGAAGAGCGGGAGCGTCGGATTGTCTGCAGCTACGCTTATGCCGTTGCGGAAGAAAACGCGAGCGGCGGAAGGATAGCCACGGCGCCGACGTGTGGAGCGAGCGGCGTGCTTCCTGCCGTCTTGCTTTATTTTGCCGAGCGGGACAAGCTGGAAAAGGAACAGATCTTTTTGGCACTTGCGGCGGCTGGGATGATCGGAAATGTGGTCAAGACGGAAGCAAGTATCAGCGGGGCGGAAGCGGGATGTCAGGCAGAGATCGGGACTGCGACCGCAATGGCGGCTGCGGCGCTGTGCAGTCTGCGCGGCGAAACTCTTGAAGTGACGGAATATGCCGCGGAGATGTCGCTTGAACATCAACTTGGTCTCACCTGTGATCCCGTGCAGGGATTTGTACAGATTCCTTGCATCGAGCGCAACGCTGTCGCGGCATTGCGTGCGATCGACAGCGCCTCGCTTGCGCGGCTGATCGCGGGAACGAGCAAGATTTCTTTTGATACCGTGGTGCGTACAATGTATGAAACGGGCAGGGATCTCAATGTACGTTATCGCGAAACGGGACAGGGCGGGTTGGCCGCCAGTTATAAAATGTGTTAACAATCTTCCATCGGCTCAGTCGGTGGATTTTTTTATCAAAAAACGCCTTGCTCCGAGGGGCAAGGCGTTCAGATGAGTTTGGATTGCGAAAAAGCTGCGTCAAGGGCGCTTGGAAAGCTCTTCGATCAGAGATTGCGCAAGCTGGTCTGGACAGGAAGTGTTCGAGCGGCATCGGATTCCTCTGAGCAAGGGAATGATTTCTTCTGCCTTTTTCCCTTCGACAAGACGCGCAATACCTTGCAGGTTTCCGCTGCAACCGCCGATGAACTTGAGGTTGTGGATCCGGTTTTCTTCATCCAGATCATAGACGATTTGTTTGGAACAAGTGCCTCGCGTGGAATAAGTGATCATAGATGTCTCCTTTCAGTCTACAAGCGTTTCATACACGACAGAATACAGCTCGGAAGCCTTATCTTCCCATTTTTTGTAAATGTTGTTTGCGGTTTTCTTGTCCGGTACGACGAATTTCAGTTCCAGCATGGGCTGGACAGGGGCAAGAATTTTCAGAAAGACAGTATAAGTCCCGTCTTTGTTCTGATAATAGTCGGATTTGCATTCTTGCCGTTTGCGCAATTTTGCGCTGTTATTTTTAATAAAACGGGAGATCTCTTCCCGTGTGCTTCTCGGGATGTTGATATAAAAATTCGCGAGCGTTTCCCTGCCTTCCGGTGTGATTGTATAAAGTACGTCGTCCGCAGAGGGGATTTCGCAGATAAAGCCGTCGGAATGCAGTTTTTGAATGAGTACCATGCAATCCATATAATTGAGCCAGTCATTGGAAGAAGTGCAGATATCGATCAGAGTGCGTTCCGAAAGAGGACTTTCCATTTTGTCGAACACGAACAGCAATATTAATTTGTTGATTGACGTTTCGCCTCTGACTTGCATGGATTTGTCCTTTGTCCGTAAATTTATCCCGAGAGGATGAACATATGAGCCGCTTAAGATTTAAGCGGCTCATTCGTTGTTTTTTCGAATCGTAAACGCTTATGCCGCAAATTTTGCGAGCTTCGCAAGGAGATCTGCGCAATCGTCGCTGTAAATTTCAACCGTGAGGGGTTTGCTCAAATCAAGAGAAAAAATGCCGAGAATCGACTTTGCGTCGACGACATATTTTCCGCTTTTCAAAAGAATTTCACACGAGCTCTCTTGTGTGATGGCGACGAATTCTTTTACTTTTTGAGCCATTTCCAGGGAAATTTTGATAGACTTCATAAACTGATTCCTCCACCGATCATAATTTAATATCATTATAACGGAAAATCGAGATAAAATCAAGATATTTTCGAAATTTTTCTTTAACAATTTTTCTTTTTGTGCTATAATAACAGGGAAAGAAAAATTATTGTCTGTTTTGACGAATCAACGGAGGATGCATGGAAGATAAGTACGGGAATCTTCAACGGTTCTTTGCCGCCTGTGACGAGATGATCGGCGGCAAGTTCATTCTTGCCGACACAAAGATCGGCGAATTGCTCAAATCGATCGCGGCCAGCGAAGATCTGACGGGGCTGTTTGCCGCCGTCACGAAAGACTTCGACTATGCCGCGGCGAAGAAGACCTATCTGCGCGATCCCGCCGAGTCCAACGGGATGCGCGGAACCGCCTATTTGCCTTCGGAGCGGGGTGAAGTGCTGGCATTTGTCTTTTGTCTGCTTGTGGAGTTTGACGCGGGGACGTTGCGGTTCAATGATTTTCTTTTGAAATATTTCTATGAGGACGGCAGCTATACGGCAAGTTATTCCCTTTTTGTCGGCCGCGTCATTCGTCCTTTCCGGGACATTGTGCGCGACTGCTATCCCGAACTCTCTCGTTTGAGCGACGCACCCATCGCAAGGAGGCGGGAAGAAGTGCTTGATGCGATTTTTGAAAAGGTAACATTGGAGCGTGCGCGCGTCATGCGGCTTTCTCTGAAAGCGGAGGATGCGGTTGCGGGAGAGGTGATCCTGGCAGAGTTGTATGTCGCTGCGGGGAGAAGAGACGCTGCAGAGATCAAGGCTCTGTTGTGCGGATATCTGTATTTCTTGCGCGCGACGGCGAGCGAGGGAAGTAACAGCGACGAACTGTTTGAGCTTGCGGCAGAACTGTAAAACGATTCGGAGGGAGAGCATGCAACTGAAGGAAAGGACAGTAAACCAAAACTATATTTATCGTGGGAAGATCGTCAATCTGCGTTGCGACGATGCGGAGCTTCCGGACGGGAGACCTTGCAAGCGCGAGATCGTGGAGCATCCGGGCGGTGCGGCGGTGCTATGTGTGCGGGACGGGAAGGTTGCGCTTGTGAAACAGTTCCGCTATGCATACGGAGAAGACCTTCTTGAGATTCCCGCGGGAAAACTGGACAGAGGAGAGGATCCGGCAAAAGCGGCGATTCGGGAACTGTCCGAGGAAACCGGAATCGTCGCGGAAGACGCGCGTCTCCTGCACGTGTTGTATCCTACGCCGGGATATTCGGAGGAAAAAATTTATATTTACGAGGCGGTCAATGTTTCGGACGGCGTTCAGCACTTGGACGAGGGCGAATTTCTCAATGTGGAATATCTTGCGCTTGAAAAATTGCTTGCGTGGATCTGCGAGGATAAGATTCACGACGCAAAAACAGTGGTGGCAATCTTGCACTATGCCTTAAAGCATCAAATTTTCGTTTGATACATAGTAATATGCGTGACATAATAAAAGACGGCCGTTGTTCGGTCGTCTTTTTGTGTGTCATATTTGCGGTTTTTTGGGCATTGGCGGAATCGGAGGCTGTAAACCTTGTCAGGCTTATGCGTTGCAGCAGCCGCAGCCGCTCTGTCCGAGAAGCGAGCCGAGCGTACCGTTTTTTGCCATGCAATAGACGAGCGCGATGAGTACGGGCCAGCCGCATCCCGTGAAGGCGTTGGATGAGAGAACGTTGGTTCCCAAAATAAGCAGGATAATGAGAACCCAAAGGCTGATGTTGCCGTTGTTGCAGCAATTCATGGTTTTTCCTCCTTGTGAGCGACGCCGCATATGTAAATTTGCTTAAAATGCGCCGCTTCTGTTATCATGATATGAGCCGGAGCATAAAAATGTTTCTCGGAAATGCATAGTCATTTAGTTGCCAAACTAAAATTGTTTTGGTATAATTGACCTTGAAACTGACATCGGGAACGACACGGAAACGGTCGTATTCGGCAACGTATGCGGTTTCAAGGTCAGGTTCACGGATATTTTTGATAAAAATCCGATGGAGGAATTTCATATGAAAACGCGGCGCTTTTTTTCTTCGAAAAACATTGCTGTGATTGCGATCCTGTTTGCGCTTGTCATCATTCTGCAATCGGTTGCGCTTATCACCGGGTTGTTTTTTGTCACGAGTCTGAGTTTTGTTCTGATTCCGATTACGCTGGGCGCGATCATGCTCGGTCCGGCGGCGGGCGGCCTGCTCGGTCTGTTGTTCGGAATCATCGTCTTGATCTTCGGAGCGACGGGGGTCGATGCTTTTACGGCACAATTGCTTGGACTCAGCCCGCTGCTTACGGTGCTTACCTGTCTGCTGAAGGGAGTTGCCGCAGGGGTTGTGCCGGGACTTTTGTATCGGGCAATCAGAGGGAAGAATCGATATGTCGCAGCAGTCGTGGCGGCGTTGGCTGCGCCCGTCATGAATACGGGGATCTTTGTCCTCGGCGCAATGTGCATGTGGGGAGTTTTTGAATCCTTTGCGCAGCAGAGCGGCGTTTCTGTGATGTATTTTATTATTGTGACCTGCGCGCTCGTGAATTTTCTCATTGAATTTGTCAGTACGGTCATTGCTGCCCCTGCGATTTATCGGGTGACGGAGGCGATCCGCGGCAGTTCTGCTGCTGCGGAAAGGGAGAAAACGGCGGAGAATCTTTCGCAAAAGGAGAGTTCTTCGCACACTGAAATGAGGTGAATCGGATGATTATCTGCATCGATATCGGAAACAGCAATATCAAATACGGGATTTATGAAGGCGATCGCCTTCGGTTTTCCTGCCGCGTTTCCACCGATCTGAAACGGACTTCCGATGAATACGGCGCGCAGTTGTGCGGATTGCTCGCATTTCGCAAGATCACGCCGGACGACATCGAGGGGGGGATTTTTTCTTCTGTTGTGCCCTCTCTCGACTACACCATCGAGCATATGCTCAGAGTGTATCTCGGCATTGTTCCTCTTCAGCTTGCGCCCGGGTGTAAGACGGGGTTGAAAATGCGCGCGGACAACGCCAGGGAAGTGGGTGCGGATCGCATCGTCAACAATGTGTCGGCGATCAGAAAATACGGCGACAAGCGTCCCATGATCGTGGTCGATTTCGGGACGGCAACGACGTTCAATATTATTTTCAAAGGTGAATTTATCGGGGGTGTCATTGCGCCCGGCATCAAGGGATCGCTTGACAGTCTTGTCAGCGGGACCGCAAAACTTCCGCGCGTGGAGATCGAGGCGCCCGGGAGCGTGATCGCGACGAATACCGTGACGAACATGCAGGCGGGGATCGTCTACGGATTCGCCGGATTGGTGGAATACATTGTCAAGAAGATCAAGAGAGAGCTCGGGACGGAGGATATCTTTACGATCGCAACGGGAGGGTTTTCCGAAACGATTGCCAAGGAGACCAAATGCATTGACGTCATCGACAAACTTTTGACGCTCGACGGTTTGAAATATTTGTACGACATGAATCGTACGGAGGAAGGTGCAGAATGAAAAAGGTTGGTGTTGCCATTCTCGGGCTCGGCGTCGTGGGAGGGGGAACCTATAAGATTTTGACCGAGCATGAGGGATACTATCGCAGGACGCAGGATATCGATCTTGTCGTGGAAAGTGTACTCGAACCCAATCGTGACAGGGCAAGGGCGCTTGGTGTTCCGGAGGAGCGCATTGCATCCAATATTGCAGAGGTCGTGTGCAACCCCGATGTCAACATCGTCGTGGAATGCATCGGCGGCGTGACGGTTGCGCGCGAATACGTGCTCGCCGCGCTCAACGTGGGAAAGACGGTCGTAACTTCCAACAAAGAGCTGATCGCAAAATATTCTCATGAACTGGAACGGGCGGCGAAGCGCCAGAACGCAGGCCTTTATTTCGAAGCGAGTTGCGTGGGCGGTGTGCCGATCATTCGTACCTTGCTTGACGGATTGCAGGGAAATCGGATCCTTACGATGACGGGGATCATCAACGGAACAACGAATTTTATCCTCACCAAGATGGCTCAAGACGGTCTTTCTTACGAACAGGCGCTGAAAGAAGCGCAGATGCTCGGTTATGCGGAGGCAAATCCTGTCGCGGATGTCGAAGGGTTTGACGCAGCTTACAAGCTCTCCATCCTCGCATCACTGGCATTTCATACCAAAGTTCCATACACCAAGGTGTTCCGTGAGGGGATCACGGAGTTGCGGGAGGAGGACATTGCAGACGGAAAAAGATTGGGATATACGCTGAAATTGCTCGCCATTGCCAAACAGGAGCACGGCGGCATCGAAGTGCGCGTGCATCCTGCGTTTGTCAAAAGCACGCATCCTCTGGCTTCCGTCGGCGGCAGTTTCAATGCCGTCTATTTGACGGGGGACTGTGTGGGCGAGATTATGCTCTACGGAAGAGGGGCGGGAGAACTTCCGACCGGAAGCGCGATTGTCGGCGATGTCATCTATGCGGCAACGCACGGCGAGAGCAGATATTCCACCTTCAAAAACAATGCTTCGGCTGAAAAAGATACAAAATTCATCACCGATTTCAAAAGTGCGTACTATATGCGGCTTACGGTGGATGATGAAGCGGGCGTGCTGTCGAGGATCACTTCAATCTTCGGGAGACGGAATATCTCTATGCGCGAAGTGTTTCAGCGTAAGGACGAGGGAACAGGAAAGGCGACGCTCGTCATCGTGACCCATGAAACGCACGAGCTGTCCGTGCGCAGCGCCGTATCCAAAATTGAGGCACTTCCGTTTGCGTCGGTCGAGTCGGTTTTGCGCGTGATCGCCTGAAAAAACAGAAAAAAACGGCGGGGGAAGCTCCGCCGTTTTTTGACACGGGAGAGAGAATGAGACGAGCGGTAATTTTAGTCAATGCATATACCAGATCGGCTTCGGAGCTGAATCAGTCCGTGCGGCTGAAAGAGGAATTGGAAAAAAGGGATGTCCGTACCAATATTTTTCGCAACGATTTTGCGCCCGC
Source organism: uncultured Clostridia bacterium (assembly GCA_944372525.1). Lineage (GTDB taxonomy): Bacteria > Bacillota > Clostridia > Christensenellales > Borkfalkiaceae > Gallimonas. The sequence goes on along the minus strand of CALVZL010000007.1, from coordinate 1,554 downwards.
CTACCTGCGGGAAGGCGAGATCGTCCGCTCTCTTCGGGGATATGATTTCTGCGTCTTTTACGATAAGGATAAATATATCCCCCGCCTGCTGGAAAAGAGCGGCATGCGCCTGTTCAACCGAGCGGCGGCGATCGAGGTTTGCGACGACAAATTTTCCACCTATCTTGCCTTGGCGGGAAAGATCCCGATGCCGACGACGATTCCCGCGCCGCTCTGCTATACGCCCGGAGAGCGGGTCAAAAAAGATTTTCTCGATTTTGTCCAACGGGAACTCGGGTATCCGCTGGTCGTCAAGGAATGCTACGGTTCGCTCGGAAACGGCGTATTTCGGGCGGATAATCGGAAGGAGCTGGAGGAAGTTGCGGAAAAACTGCAGAAGACGCCGCATCTTTTTCAGAAGATGATCGCGGAGAGTGTCGGGCGGGATCTTCGCGTGATTGTGATCGGCGGTCGGGTGACTGCGGCGATGCTCCGCCATTCCGAGTGTGATTTTCGTTCGAATGCGGAACTGGGAGGAAAGGGGGAGCCTTTTTCGCCCGATGGAAAAACGTGCGAGACGGCGATTCGCATTGCCGGTTTGCTCGGCTTGGATTATTGCGGCATCGATTTTCTGTTCGGAGAGCGAGGGATGATGCTCTGCGAAGTAAATTCCAATGCCTTTTTCGGCGTAGCGGAACGGGTGACGGGGGTAAATATTGCGCGGGAGTATGCGGCGCACATCTGCCGTGAGATCTACGGGGAGGAATAAAATGATTGAGACGATCCGGGAACTGAACAAAAGAATGCGGGCCCGTTCGAGGCGGAACGAGGTCGAATATGACGAAGAGGGTCGCGCGATCATCGGGATGACGGTGCGTAGCGACGAAGGGTTTCTTTCCGATTTTTCAATCGGGAGAAAGCCTGTCGTCGGAGAGGGCGTGGCGGCGTTTTTGGAAGAATGTGCGATGGCATTTTCGCCAAAGGAAGCTATTTGCATCAAAATATACAGTGATTGCATTGATAAAAAAGAGCGAGAGCTCTATTCTGTGGCATTAAGAGAGTACTATGTCAGACATTATGACGAAAAGAGACGGGAGATTCGACAAAAAACCTTATTTTCTGCTATATTTTTTTGCGTCGGATTTTTGGCGCTTTGTTCCATGATCCTCTTTTCTTTTTTACAGCGTTATCCCGTGTTATCGGAAGTGCTCGACATTTTTGCCTGGGTCTTTCTGTGGGAATCGGTCGATTTATTTTTCTTGCAACGGAAAATGCTGTTGGCGGAGCGTAGTCGGTACCTGAGGTTTACGGATGCGAAACTTTTGTTTTTTCCGCTTTCGCAGCGGGAATCCGATGAATTGTCAAATCAAGTGCAACACAAAGAGAGATTTTCAATGAACAAATCTTGTGGTGTATGGTAATGCAAAACTTTCTTAGGCCTGGCGTTGATTAACGCCAGGTTCTTTTTTAATGTTGCGGGACTCACCCTCGATAGGTTTCTTCCCTTTGGATAAAATTCTCTGAGCAGTCCGTTTAAGTTTTCGTTCGTTCCTTTCTGCCATGCACAATACGGAT